>JAFGRF010000288.1 GCA_016935295.1 Caldifarciminota bacterium
GACCAGGTTGAAGCGATGACCCTGGGCCAGCGCATCGGAGTGATGAAAGACGGGAAGCTGCTGCAGGTCGCCGACTCGATGACGCTCTACAACCAGCCGGCCAACAAGTTCGTGGCCGGCTTCATCGGGTCGCCGCCGATGAACTTTCTGCCCGGTCGAATCGACGACAAGACGCCGCTCAGCTTCTCTGCAGACCTATTCCACCTCCGGCTTGCTCCGGTGCTCGCCGAGCAACTCTCCCCCTACCAGGGCAGACCGGTCGTGCTCGGGGTCAGGCCGGAGGGAATCGTGCTCGGGGCGCAGGGACATGACCGGAATCCGCCCGGGAATTCCGGATCGTATCCCGAACCTGGATTGAGGGCCTGCGTCGAAGTAGTCGAGCACATGGGAAACGAGGCTATCGTCTACCTGAAGGTCGGAGACAACACACTCGTTGCCCGCGTGCCGCCGCGGGACGCGCCGCGTCTCGGCGAGTCCGTCACCGTCGGCTTTGCGCCCGACCGCCTCCACTTCTTCGACGCCAAGACCGAGCTGGCGCTGACCTAGGCCCGCCGGAAACGATCCGAAGCTCCACCACAAAGGCACAAAGGCACAAAGAAGACAGTTTGGGTTTCGGACTTGCTCCGTGATTCGGACTTGATTCGAGCTTCGGATTTCAATCGTCATTCGGACTTGAATCGAGCTTCGGGTTTGGTAATTCGGGTTTCCGCGCGTCTCCTCAGCCGACGCGCGGCGGCCCCTCCGGCCAGCGGTTGAATATGAAGAGGAGGGTGACATACGAACCGAACATGGTCATCAGGAACTGAAGGAACGGGGCGATGAGTATCATCAGCACCAGCCAGCCGACGAGACTCGCCCTGGGTTCGTAGAGCAGAAGCGGCAGGCCCATGTTACCCGGGTCGATGACCGGGTGAAACATGAGCGGTACCAGTCGACCCCAGATAGCGACCATGATCACGAGCGTGACCAGCGACGTGAGAAGAGCGTAGCGCAGACTCCGCTTCATGACCCCAACGTGACCGGGTATGAAGTACCACGCCCGCACCGCCCCGAACCAGCCCACCGAGAACCCGAGCAGAATGCAAAACAGCGGCACGCCCATACCCAGACCTGCGCACAGCACATCCAATACGACATAGGCGATGAACGCGCCGATCCAATGCTGGCCGAATGTCCTTGCCGGGTCGTGCCGAAAACGCATGCGGGATTCTACCGATGGAACGGACCAAAGCAAAGAATGATGGCCAGTTAGCCGGCAGCCTGGAGGGCCTACCGCTCGGCTGCGTGCAGTTTGCCCCGCGCCAGGGAAGCAAAGACTCCGCCCAGGCACAGCGCCGCGAATATCCCGAACGCCACTCTCATCGTCGGCAGCAGCCCGTTGTGTTGCGCTGACGTAATCTGCACCCGCCCGACGAAGAGGACAAGCAGCAGCATGGCAATACCCATCGAGAACATCTGGCCGACCATCCTCATCGTCGCGACCGTGCCGGCCGCAGTCCCGTAGTACCGACGTTCCACCGAACCCATAATGGCGCTCGTGTTCGGCGACGAGAAGAGCCCGAATCCGGCTCCCAGCAGGATCTGCCCCCCCACGACCAGGCCGAACGGCGTGCCGTGGCCGAGGAACACAAAAGAAACGAGCCCGACCACGGTCAGGCCCATGCCGATTGAGGCAACAATACGGGGCTCGACCCTGTCCGACAACCTGCCCGCGAGTGGTGAAACCGCTGCCTGCACGGCCGGCCCGGCCACCAGCACGAACCCGGCCGTACGGGCATCCAGCCCTCGCGCATACTGCAGGTACAGACTCAGCAGGAAGACGACGGCGGAGGTCGCGCTGTAGTTGACCAGCGCGGCCACGTTGGACAACGCAAACACCTGGTTGCCGCTGAACAGGCCGATGTTGAGCATCGGGCTCCCGCTCCGGCGCTCGACCAGCACGAAGGCGACAAGACCGGCAAGCCCGAGCGAAACCATGGCCACCCCGGCAATAGCCGGGAGCAGAGTGAAACCGTACATCAGGCAGAACAACGCCGGCCCGTACAACGCAGTACCGGTGATGTCGAAACGCTCGCCCCGTGCCTCGGACCACTCTCCTTTGAGCTTCCATGCTGCGAGCGCAACCACCACGACGCCCAGGGGCAGGCAGGCCCAGAATATGGATCGCCAGCCGAGCGCCTGGGTCATCACGCCGCCGAGCGTCGGGCCGAGCGACAACCCGACGTAGACAGTGGCAATGTTGATGCCGAGTGCATGGCCGCGCAGCTGCGGAGGGTAGACCGAGGTTAGAATCGCGGTGCCGGTCCCGAACATCATCGCACCGCCCAACCCCTGTACGACCCGCGCGACAATCAGGCTTCCTGCCGATCCCGACAGCGCTGACGCGACCGAACCGACAGTGAACACAACCACGCCCCAGACGAAGATGCGCTTGCGGCCGCGTATGTCGGCGAGCCGTCCGAGCGGCACCAGACCGATTGCCGCAGCCAGAATATATGAAGTCGCGACCCAGCCCAGGACGATGGCGTTCATCCCATACTCACTGCTGATGCTCGGCAGCGCCACATTCACGGCCGAGCCCATGAATGGCGTCAGGAACGCGGCCAGGGTCGTTGTGACGAGCGCGTATCTTCGATTCGTGACTTCGGTGGGCAAGACTGGAATTCTAGCCGGGCCAGTAGCCGAGACAACCAATGCACTGCCATCGACGGCACGCAGAACGGCCGGGCTCAGCTCCGGTACGCGACAGGACCCGTTTGTAAGAAGCTAGAGAGCTTTCTGGTAGATGCGGAACCGTTTGGCGATCTGGCCGCCGACGCGCTCCATCTCGGCCCGCATCTTGAGATTCTGCTCGAGTTCGTGGTGGCTGTCCATCGTCTCAAACCCGGCCGCGATTGCCGACCGCAGCATCGCCGCGCCGAGCAGAACGTCGATGCCGCGCCCCCGGCAGTCCTCGCGAATTGCACCAAGAAACAGGTCGAGCTGCTTCGTCTTCTTCATCGCGGCCATTATCTGCAGTATTCCGAACGGGAACAGGTGGCCTCTGCACTGGCGCAGGCCGACGTTCATATTGGGCATGCCGATAACGAAGCCGACGACGTCCTCCCCGCGCGCCACCAGCTTCACGAACCGGGGGTCGACTACCGGCAGGTACTGCTTCACAAGCGCCTCAATCTCGGCGTCGGCGAGCGGCACGTAGCCGTAGATATCCCGGTAGGTGGCGTTCATCAGGCCGAAGATGCGCCGGATGTAGGGCTTCAATTCCCTACGTTTGGCGAACTCGACCAGCCTGAACTCGGCCTGCCGCGCCATCCGCGCGCTTATCTTCTCGTAGAAATCGGGCAGCTTGTCCGGCACTCTGACAAGGTAGTCGACGTAGTCCACTTCTTTGGTGTAGCCCGCCGCTTCGACGAACCGAACCATGTACGGGAAGTTGTGGAACGAAGCGAGCGTCGGTTCGTGGTCGAAGCCCTCGAAGAGAAACCCCTGCGGGTCCTGGTCCGAGAATCCCATCGGCCCGACCAGCCTCTTCATTCCCAGCCCGCGTGCCCAGTTCTCGACGAACCCGATCATGGCGTTGAATACATCCTGCTCTTCGTAGCACTCGATGAACCCGAATCTCCCGGTGCTCTCGCACCTGAGCTCGTTGCTGCGTCGGTTGACGATACCCATCACGCGTCCAACGATGCGGCCGTCGCGCTTGGCCAGGGCCAGCACCGTGTCGGCGTGCTGGAACGCCCGGTTCTTCTTCCGGTCGAAGAATTTCCAGTCGTCCATGTAGATGGGCGGAATCCAGAGCGGGTTATTGCGGTTGACCCTGGCCGGCAGATAGATGAACTCCCGCAACTCGCGGCGATTGCGGATTTCCGCGACTTCGAGTGCCAACTCAGCCCGCGGGGTCTGGGGCCATGACTACCGGCCGGGACCCCTGGGCTCTTGAACCCCTGAGCCCATCTTGGCCTGTGCCTTGCGCGTATCCGAGTCCATGAACGAAAAGACGAAGCCCGGCCACAGCCGCTTCATCGTCCAGGTGAGCCAGTTCATGAACCCAGGCACGATCATCAGCTTGCCCCGCTCCATTCCCTTGATCATGGCCGCGGCGACTTCTTCGGGCTGCTTCACACCGACGTTGCCGCTGATGGCCTTTGTCTCGGGTGGCTTGGTGCGGTTCTCCTCGGTAAGTTGCGGAGTATCGGTGTCCGGCGGGCAGAGCACGGAAACCCTGATGTTGTACTTCTTCAGTTCGCCCCGCAGGACCTCGGAGAAACCGACGACCGCGAACTTGGACGGGCAGTACGCGGAATAGCCGAACACTCCGACGACCCCCAGAATCGACGCCACGTTCACGATGTTGCCGCCGTGCTCCTTCATAGAAGGCACGAGCGCGGTC
>JAFGRF010000289.1 GCA_016935295.1 Caldifarciminota bacterium
CTTTCCTTCAGGTACGCACCGTCGGCCAGCACCACCGCTGCCGCCGCGTCGTTGATCGAAGACGAGTTGCCCGCGGTGACAGTCCCGTCCTTGGTAAAGACGGGCTTCAGCTTCGCGAGCTTCTCAAGCGTGCTGTCAGCGCGCGGCCCCTCATCGGTGTCAAACACCACCGGGTCGCCCTTGCGTTGCGGAATGGTGACCGGCACGATCTCGGCCTTGAACTTGCCGGCCTTGATCGCGGCAACGGCCTTGGCGTGGCTGCCAGCGGCCCACTTGTCCTGCTCCTCGCGCGTGACACCCGCCTCTTTGGCGGTGAAGTCACCAAGCTCACCCATATGGATGTCACCGAAGTAGTCCCAGATGCCGTCGTAAATCATGCCGTCCTGCAGCTTGACGTCGCCCATCTTGTTCCCGACCCGGAGCTTGTTCAGGTAGTAGGGCACATTCGACATCGATTCCTGGCCGCCCGCCACGACCAGCTTGGCATCTCCGGCCTTTATCATCTGGCACCCGAGCGCCGCAGAGATCATGCCCGAGCCGCAGACCTTGTTCACCGTCAAGGCCGGTATCTCCACCGACAACCCCGACTTGACCGCAGCCTGGCGGGCCGGGGCCTGGCCGATGCCGGCCGGGCAGACGTTGCCCATAATCACGCCCTCGACATCGGCAGGGTCGACCCCCGACCGCTCGACCGCCGCCTTGATTGCAGTCGCTCCGAGTTCCGGGGCACGCAGCGAGGCCAACGAGCCGTTGAACCTGCCGACGGCCGTGCGGGCCGCGCCGACTACGAACGTTTCCTTTGCTTTCCCTATTGTCATCGTCTACTCCTTTGCACTCTTCCAATCAGGCTTCTGCTTTGCCAGGAACGCCTTTGTGCCTATGGCCGGCTCGTTCGTGGAGAAGCAGACGCCGAAAGCCTCGACTTCGTATGAATTCCCCGTTGCCAGGTCCGTATCCTGACCAAGGTTGATGCAGGCCTTGGCCAGCTTCACCGCAGTCGGACCCTTGGCCGCGATCTTCTTCGCCATCTCGGCTACGGCAGCCATCAATTCCCCGGCCGGTACGACCTTGTTGGCAAGACCAATACGGAGCGCCTCGGCCGCGTCGATTGCCTCACCGGTGAATATCAACTCCTTCGCGATGCCCGGCCCGACCAGCCGCGCCAACCGCTGGGTCCCGCCGAAGCCGGGTATCAATCCGAGGTTCACCTCGGGCTGCCCGATCTTTACGGTATCCGCGAGCACGCGGATATCGCAGGCAATGGCGATTTCGCATCCGCCTCCGAGCGCGTACCCGTTGACCGCGGCGATGACCGGTTTTTCCAGGGCCGCGATCTTGGCCAGGGCGCGATGGCCATTCCGGGCGAACTCGCGCGCCTGCATCGAAGTGAACCTGGTCATCTCGGCAATGTCGGCACCGGCCACGAAAGCCTTGCCCTCCGCGTAGATGACAACGACCATGACGTCATCTTCGTGCGCGAACCAGTCCAGCGCGCGCTCGAGCTCCAGCACGACCTCGGTCGAGAGCGCATTCATCGGCGGCCGGTCGATCTTGAGCCAGCCGACGCCGTCTTCTTTTCTCGCATTCATGTACTTGAAGTCCACTGCTGCCTCCTGTTCTACCCGTACCCGAACCGGGTAGGGAACATCACTATAGAACGACTCACCCTGAGGGTCAAGCCAGCGCACCCGTCGTTTGACTAAGGCCGGGAAGGTGCTATGCTGGACTAACCAACGGAGGCAAACCATGACAGCGTTGATTATCGTCCTTGCCATCATTGTCCTGCTCGTTGTTGTCGCCATCGGCATCTACAACTCGCTGGTGGTGAAGCGCAATCGTGTGAAGAACGGCTGGTCCCAGATCGACGTCCAGCTCAAACGCCGCATTGACCTGATACCGAACCTGGTCGAGACGGTGAAGGGCTACGCCGCACATGAGAAGGCCATTTTCGAACGGATCGCTGAAGCCCGTTCGCTCGCCATCAACGCCAAAGGCCCGGCCGAGTCGGCGAAAGCCAACAACACGCTGACGGACACGCTGAAGACCTTGTTCGCCGTCGTTGAGAACTACCCGAATCTCAAGGCGAACGAGAACTTCCTCAAGCTCCAGGAGGAGCTATCCGCTACCGAGAACAAGATTGCCTTCTCGCGCCAGTTCTACAACGACGTGGTGATGGACTACAACAACTCAACCCAAATGTTCCCGTCCAACATCTTCGCCGGGATGTTCGGCTTCAAGCAGGCGGAGTTCTACAACGTACCCGAGGCCGAGCGCGAGGCACCCAAGGTCAAGTTCTAGCGGCAGAGCGGTAGCGGGAAGACCGTGGCTGAACGCAAGAACCTCTATCAGCTGATCGGCGCCAACAAGACGAAGACCTTTGTCTTCATCATCGGGTTTTCGCTGCTGCTCGGTCTGGTCGGCTACGGACTGGGCTGGTACTTCCGATGGGGAACCGGAATCTACTTGCTGTTCGGGCTGTTCATCGTCGGCTACAACCTCGTCCTCTACTACAGCTCGGACAGGCTGGCCCTGGCCGTGAACGGCGCGAGGCCGGCTGACCCGTCCGAGTTCTACCAGTTGCACAATGTCGTAGAGGAAGTCGCGATTGCCGCGGGCATACCGAAACCCAGGGTCTACCTCATCCCGACCGACGCACCCAACGCCTTTGCGACCGGCCGCAACCCGAGCCACGCCTCGATCGCAGTGACGCGCGGCCTGCTGGCAGCCATGAACCGTGAGGAATTGCAGGGCGTTGTTGCTCATGAGCTATCGCACATCCGCAACTACGACATCCTGCTGATGACCGTCGTTGCCATCATCGGCGGCCTCCTCGTGCTGTTTCGGGACGTATTCCTGCGCTGGGGGCTGCTAGGCGGCGGTGGCCGGCGTCGCGAGGGACGAGGCGGGGGACAACTGGGAATGATACTCGTGATCGTCGCCATCGTGTTCGCCATTATCTCTCCCCTGTTGGTGGCGTTAATCCGCGCTGCGATATCGAGGCAGCGCGAGTACCTAGCCGACGCATCCGGCGCGCTGATAGTCAGGAACCCGTACGGCCTGAGTTCGGCGCTGAGGAAGCTCGGGGCCTACGAAGGAAAACTGCGCACGGCCTCGGCCGCGACGGCGCACATGTTCATCGCCAACCCGTTCGGCAAAGACCGCGGCCGGTCGGCGAACCCGTTCGCGTCCCATCCGCCGATTGAGGAGAGAGTCCGGCGGCTCGAGCAACTGGAAGTGCCGCCGGACGCCGCCGGCTAGTAGACCGCTCCCGCCGCACCTGTCGACTGGCTACTGCCTCGCGGCTTGTCTGCCCCTGGGATACGCGCCCTTCCGGAAGCGTTCTCCGTTTCTCACACAAGGAGGCATCTCGCCCTTGAATTTGATTGAGTCCGGCCCGAACACCTCGCGCAGGGAAGCGACTAGCTCGTTGCTCAATGCGGCCCGCTGCTCGCGCAGCTTCATCTCCCGCGACGTGCCGTCCGGCCGGACCAGTCTCAGGTAGACCAGAGAGTTGCCGGGATGTTCCTCCAGCCGCTCTTTGAGTTTGAGCAGCATCACGTCATCCAGGTCCCTCTCCGCTACGACGACAACGAGTGCGTTGAGGTACCGGCTGCAGTCCCGGAATAACATGACCCGGTCGGCCCAGAACTGCGGCACACCCGAACCTCGGCCGGAGGCACCCGCTGCCCTGACTTTCACGGTTCCCTGCACCGCAACCAGATTGTCGGTCTTCAGCATCGTCCGGCAGCCCTCAAGCACGTCGGAAAAGACCATCACTTCGATCCCGCCGTCGAAGTCCTCGACGTTGATGATGGCGTACTCCCGGTCGCGCTTGTCTCTGCGCGCCCGGCGTCCGGTGATGACCCCGCCGAGCGACGCTCTGTCGCCGTCGTGCATCGACTCGATCTGAGCGATGGTCGAAAGCCCCAGCGCCTCATACTCGGCTCGGTACGGCTCGAGCGGGTGAGATGAAAAGTAGAATCCGAAAGCAGCCTTCTCGTAGCTCAGAAGTTCGTGAGTATCGAACTTCACCGACACCGACTCCGGCGCCTCCTGAATGGAACCGAACATGTCGAACTGGCGCTCGGCGAACCGGAGCTTCTCGGAGGCAGCCTTGTTCATTTCCCACTCCAGGGAGCCAAGCAGCGCGGCCCGGTTCGGATCGAAGCCATCGAATGCGCCGGCCTTGACGAGCGACTCTACTGCCTTACGGTTGACCGTGCCCTTGGTTCTTATCAGGAAGTCGAGGATACTCTCATAGGGCCCGTGCTCCTGTCGCTCTCTGACGATGAACTCGCTCGCGCCGGTTCCGAGGTTCTTCACGCCCGCGAGCCCGAACCGTACATTGCCGTCCTCAATCGTGAATGGCACAAAACTGGAATTCACATCCGGACCCAGTACGGCAATCCCCATGCGGTGAGCCTCGTTCACGAACTTTGCGAGCTTCTTGAAATCCCCAAGCTCGCTCGTCAGAGTAGCCGCGATGAACTCCACCGGGAAGTTCGCCTTCAGGTACGCGGTGATGTAGGACAGGTAGGCGTAGCCGGCTGCGTGTGACTTGTTGAACCCGTACCCGGCGAATTTGGCCAGCAGGTCGAAGATCCTCTCCGCCTTCACCTCCGGAATCTTGTTGAACTTCGCACAACCTTCGACGAATACGTCGTGCTGGGCTGCCATCTCCTCCGGCTTCTTCTTGCCCATTGCCCGGCGCAAGAGGTCCGCCTTGCCCAACGAGTATCCGGCCAGCACCTGGGCCGCCTGCATGACCTGTTCCTGGTAGATCATGACGCCATAGGTCTCGCTGCAGATCGGCTCCAGCAGCGGATGTTCGTAGGAAATCGGCTCTTTGCCGACCTTCCGTGCGAGATACTGAGGAATCAGCTCCATGGGCCCGGGACGGTACAGTGC
>JAFGRF010000290.1 GCA_016935295.1 Caldifarciminota bacterium
ACGGCCCGGATGGCACGAGAAACAGTTTACCAGGGGGGTCAGTTTTCAGTGGCACAGGGGGGTCAATTTTGAGTGGCACACCACACCACGAAATCCGGTGCGTTTCGGCCTGCAGTTCTCGGGTCGAATCTCCTGATGACTCGGAAGCTGACATGCGGGTGGACCTGCAGAACCTCTGCCGAGGGGACCTGGCCGGCCTCTTGTGAGGACTCTCGTGGTTTGACTTGCGGGCCGGTTTCTTCCGTGGTTCGCGCGGTGACTCGTACCGCGACTTGCGTGCCGTTCTGCAACGTACCGCCCCCGGGAAGTCGTTTTGGGGCTGCACGCGTTACGTTCCGCGGGTGCTGTTGCGTGACGCCGGACTACAGGCTACGGCTTGCGGCGACGCGGCGGGTGTGGCTTGGTGGCAGGTCGGTCACGGGCGACAGACGCGGGTTCACGGTCCGGCAGTCGGGCCAGAATCTCGTCCGCCTTGATGTGGACGCGTCGCAGCCATTCCTCTTCGCTGACTCCCTGTGCCTGCCGCTCGAGTTCCTTGGCCTCGCGGCGTTTGTGCAGCCAGTCGAGAAAGGCCATGCCGTCAGGTTTCATATCTGATGACCTCCTCCGGTGTCCGGATGCTTATCATCGGGTAGCCTTCGTTCAGGTTGACCGCATTGACGCGTCGCATGGCCCACTCGTTCGCAAGGTGCTGGAGATTCAACGAGACGAGCACGTCGGCTCGGGCCAGAGTCGCATAGGCGGCGTGCTGGGCATCGATTGCGAATCGCTTCGGGATCACATGTTGCGCAACGTAGCGCGTAGCCAGCCGGGCGGCCTCGGCATCGTCTACGTTGCATAGCCGTACCTTGGCGGCCAACTCCACAAGCCCGGGCCGCAGGGCGGCCGGCGCATCATTCAGTTCCTCGATCGTCACGCGTGAGGTGATTCCGTCCAGGGCCCCCGCTTCCATCTGATTGAACAACGTCCGCACCGCATCGCTGTGGATACGGTTGTGTGGCAACTCGTCGGCAAAGAACCCGAAGACTGATGTCTCGATGTAGACGAGCGGGGCGTGTTTCATCAGGTCAGCATAGCAGGCTCTGGATGGTTGTCAAGCGGCTGGAGTGAACCCGGCGAGCAGTACGGGTCCGGCACACGACCGGGCCCGTTCTTCGATGTCAGAGCTGAGCGGCGGGCGTAAGCCCGCCGCTGAGAGCTGGGTTGACGCCGGCTAGATCTTGATGAAGGTGCTGCCTTTGGCCTTGCAGATCGGGCACTGGTCGGGCACGGAGTCGTACACGGTGTTGCCGCAGACGGGGCAGACGTAGACATCCCTTTGGGGCAGGTCTTTGCCCGTTTCGACGGCCTTGAGCGCCTCGGTGTAGAGGTCGTGGTGTATCTTCTCGACCGCGTTGGCGAAGCGGAAAGAGGTCAGGGCCGCTGCGTTCTTTTCTTCTTCAGCCGCCTTAATGAACTCAGGGTACATCGACACGAACTCGTGATGCTCGCCGGCAATCGCCGCCTGCACGTTTTCTTTGGTGTCTTTCACGCCGCCCAGCGCGCGCAGGTGCGCGTGGGCGTGGATGGTCTCGGCCTCAGCCGCAGCCCGGAGGAGCTTGGAGACCTGCGGGAATCCGTCCTGTTCGGCCTTCTTGGCGAAGGCCAGGTACTTGCGGTTCGCCTGGCTTTCGCCGGCGAATGCGGCCTGGAGGTTATCCTGCGTCGTGGGCATGGTAGTTCCTTTCTATTTGTCTTTGATGCGTTCCAGCAGTTCCTTTGCTTCGGGTTTGTCGTCGAGCTCGGCATCGGCCGGGTAGAGCGGGTCCGCGGTCGCGAGCAGGGAATTGAGCTGGGTCCGGGCAGCAAACCATCGTCTCTGTTTGATGTAGACCTTGGCGAGGTCGAGCCGGAGCAGCGTGTAGTTCGGCGCGGCCTCGATTCCGCGTTTGTGGTATTCCTCTGACTTGTTCAGGTCGCCGCCGGCGAATCCGGGCAGTTCGTAGTAGAGAACACCGAGCGCGTCGAGTGCGGTCGGGTGCCTCGGGTTGAGTTCGAGCGTCCGGTTGAATGCCTTCTTGAGTCCCGACACCATGAAGAGCGAGTTGAGGACGCCGCGGGTCTGGCCGATGCGGCCCTGGGCAACGCCCCACCAGCAGTGGCCTTCGTCACTCTTGTCATTGAGGGCAATCAGGGTTTCGGCAATCGCCTTGGCTCGGCCGAAGTACGCCAGCTTGTCGCCTTTGGTTCGGGCATCGTCGCCTTTCTGGATGTGGATGCGGGACCAGAGGTAGAGGAGATGTTCGTCTTCCGGGTCGGCAGTGTGGAGCTGCGCCAGCGTGTTGTAGGCGGAATCGAGCCAGGTGCTGTTGAGGTGCCGGTTGAAGAACATGTACTCGGCCCGGTCCGCGTTCTGGGCAACGGCCAGCGTCGCGATTAGTGCGAGCAGTAGCAGTCTCTTCATGTTTCCCCTCCGATTCTCATCGGTCGTCGGTCTTCCGTCTTCGGTCTTTTCTAGCGCTCCGCATACATTCTCTCGATGTCGCCGCGATAGGCAGCGGCAATCTGCGGCCGTTTCATCTTGATGCTGGGGGTGAGGAGTCCGTTCTCGACCGTGAACGGCTGGGAGACAAGACGGAAGCGGTGGACCTGTTCGTAGTTGGCGAAACCGGACAGGACTTTCTTGATCTCGTCCTCGTACAGTCTGAGCACGTCGGGGTGGTTGAGGACGTCGGCGTAAGTCTTGAACGCGATTCCCTTTTCCCGGGCAAAGCTCTCGAGCGCGAGCGGGCTCGGGACCACCAGCGCAGTGAGGAATGGCTTCTTGTCGCCATAGACCATTACCTGTTCGACGTACTCGGACTGGGCGATTGCCTGCTCAACGGCGACCGGCGCGACGTTCTTGCCGTAGGCAGTGACGATGATTTCTTTGATGCGGCCGGTGATTATGAGGTTGCCCTCCGGGTCGAACTTGCCCTGGTCGCCGGTGTGGAACCAGCCTTCTGCATCGATGGCCGCGGCGGTTTCCTTCGGCTTGTTCAAGTAGCCTTTCATCACGTTGGGGCCGCGCACGAGGATTTCGTCGTTCGCTCCGATGCGGACTTCGACATCTTTGAACGGTTTGCCGACCGTGCCGACCCGCTCATGGCCCGGTACGTTGGCGCATACTACCGGCGAGGTTTCGGTGAGGCCGTAGCCTTCAATCAGGTTGAACCCGAGGTTGCGGATGATGCGGGCGAGCCTCCGGTCCAGCGGCGCGCCGCCGGAGACGAGCAGCCGGAGTCTGCCGCCGCCCAGCGCCTTGAGCTTCCTGACGACCAGCAGGCCAAGAGCCCAGTGCTTGAGTCTGAGCGAGAGGGGAATCGGCCGGTTGCCCTGTTTGAGCCGGGCACAGCGGCTGCAGGTACGGAGCGTTGCTATCATCAGCATCCGGCTGAGGGCCGAGCCGGCCTGCACCTTTTCCCGGACCGCGTTGTAGACCTTTTCCAGGACGCGGGGCACGACGATCATCATGGTCGGCCGGACAAGCTGGACGTCGTCGCGGATGGTCTGGAGCGATTCGGCATAGGCGATGCAGCCGCCGGCCATGAGCACGCAGTAGTACCCGCAGGTGCGCTCGAACAGGTGGCAGAGGGGGAGGAAAGAGACGAGGATGTCGTTCTCGTCTATGTTGAAGATGGGAATCGCCGTGTTGACGTTGGAGAGGAGATTGCGGTGCGAGAGCATCGCGCCTTTGGGCTCGCCGGTCGTCCCTGATGTGTAGACGATGGTGAGCAGGTCGTCCGACTCGGCGTCGTGCGCGGTCCCGAACCGCGGATTCTGCTTAAGGGCCGCCGCTCCGGCACGGCGCAGGTCCTCGAAACCGAGCAGCTCCTTGCCCGCCCGGCTCCGTATTTCCTGGCCGAAGACCGTGACCACGTCCCGCAGCGGTGGAACATCCGGGAGAATCTGCACGACGTTGGCAAACAGCTCCTGGTTCTCGACGATCAGGTGAGTGACCTCGGCATCGTTCAGGATGTAGCGGATTGCATCCGAACCCAGCGTGTGATAGACCGGAACGAGTACCGCGCCGAGCTTGGCCGCGGCGAGGTCGGTAGCCACCCACTC
>JAFGRF010000291.1 GCA_016935295.1 Caldifarciminota bacterium
ATCAACCGAGTGCCGGAAGCAGGTCGAAGCGCTCGCTACGGACGAGCACTACACTAGACGCGGACGAGACCCGGTGGTGGTGCGCAGGCTGGCTGAGATCGTGATTCCGCGCTGGGAAGAGTCACGCCGGTCACTGGGCCCGCATCCGCTGGGCCGTGTCCGCCCGCCGGCATATTGACAACCGGTTTGAGTTCTCTAGACTAAGCGCCCGTTGAGGCGGGCCGGCGTCAGGTAGACCGGCCGGCCGGTCAGGTTTTCGCAGTACCAGAAAAAGGAGCTTAGATGAACGTCAGTCCGATATTCTGGATAGCGCCGGGCGGCGCGGTCGTGGCGCTTGTGACCGCGCTGATACTCGCCCTGCAGAACATGAAACGGAGCGAGGGCACCGAACCGATGAAGGAGGTCGCCAAGGCGGTCCGCATCGGCGCCATGGCCTACCTGAAGCAGCAATACAAGGGCGTCAGTCTGTTCTTTGCCGTCGTCTTCGTGCTGCTCTGCGTGCTGGCTGCGCTCGGCCTCCAGACCTGGTTCGTGCCGTTTGCTTTCCTGACCGGCGGCTTCTTCTCCGCGCTGTCGGGATTCATCGGGATGTCGGTCGGCGTCCGTTCGAGCGCCCGCACGACCAACGCGGCCAAGCAGAGTCTGAACGCGGGACTGCGGGTGGCATTCTCGTCCGGCATGGTGATGGGCCTGACCGTGGTTGGACTGGGTCTGATTGACCTTTCGGTCTGGTATTTCATATTGAGGCAGGTCTACGCGCACCTGCCGGTAGTCGAGCGACTGACCGCCATCACTTCGGCGATGATTGCGTTCGGCATCGGCGCCAGTTCGCAGGCTCTCTTTGCCCGCGTCGGCGGCGGGATTTTCACCAAAGCGGCTGACGTCGGAGCGGACCTCGTCGGCAAGGTTGAAGCCGGCATCCCCGAGGACGACCCGCGCAACCCGGCGGTTATTGCCGACAACGTCGGCGACAACGTAGGGGACATCGCCGGCATGGGCGCGGACCTTTACGAGTCCTACGTTGATTCGATAGTCGCCACGATGGCCTTGTCGGTCGTGGCGTTCGCCGGGTCCGGATTCGAGGTCAACGGCGTGCTCCTGCCGATGGTGCTGGCCGGTGTGGGCATCGCCGCGTCGATTCTCGGCAGCTTCCTCGTGCGTGCCGGGGAGAAGGCCGAGCAGAAAGTCCTCCTCGCAGCCCTGCGGCGCGGCACCTACGGCGCTACGATACTCTCAGCCGTGCTGGCGTTCCTTGTGGTCAAGTGGCTGCTACCCGGCCATATGCAGGTCTTCTGGTCGATCCTATCCGGCCTTCTGGCAGGTGTGATCGTCGGCTACTTCACCGAGCGGTTCACTTCCGACAGCTACAAGCCGGTGCAGGGCATCGCCGCCGAAGCCAAGACCTCGCCGGCGACGGTCATCATCGAAGGGCTGGCTGTGGGCATGAACTCGACCATCCCGATTGTGATAACGGTCGCGGTGGCCATCATCACCAGCTACTACATGGCGGGCGGAGCATCCAACCCGGGGCTGGGGCTCTACGGTATTGGTATCTCGGCGGTCGGGCTCTTGGCAACGCTCGGCATCACGCTCGCGACCGATGCCTACGGACCGGTGGCGGACAATGCCGGCGGCAACGCCGAGATGACCCACCAGGAGCCCATTGTGCGCGAGCGGACCGACGCACTCGACTCGCTGGGCAACACGACCGCGGCCACCGGCAAGGGCTTCGCCATCGCCTCGGCGGCCCTGACCGCGCTGGCGCTGATTGCGGCCTACCGCGGCGAGGTGCTGCATATGAGCGAGAAGGTGCTGGGTTACGTCAAGGACCTGAATCTCACCTTGCTCAACCCGCGCCTGATCGCCGGGCTGTTCCTCGGCGCGATGCTCCCGATGGGCGTCTCCTCGATGATCATGCGGGCGGTCGGCCGGGCGGCGTCGAAGATAGTCGAGGAGGTCCGGCGTCAGTTCAAGACGATACCGGGACTGATGGAAGGCACGGGCAAGCCGGACTACGCCCACGCTGTCGCTATCTGCACGAAGGCGGCCCAGAAGGAGATGATTGCGCCGTCTTTGATGGCAATCATCGCGCCGATCGTGACCGGTCTCGTGCTGGGCGTCGAAGGCGTGGCCGGGTTCCTCGCCGGTGGTCTGGCCGCCGGCTTCTGTCTCGCCATCTTCTCGGCCAACTCGGGCGGGGCGTGGGACAATGCCAAGAAGTTCATCGAGCGCGGGGCATTCGGGGGAAAGGGTTCGCCGGCGCACAAGGCGGCAGTGGTCGGCGACACGGTCGGCGACCCGCTCAAGGACGCGTCCGGGCCATCGCTCAACATCCTGCTGAAGCTCCAGTCGATGGTTTCGATTGTCGTGCTGGGGCTGGTGCTGAAGGTTTCGTCCTACCTGCCGTGGCTGAAGTAGGGCAGAGAGAGGAATAGGCCCTAGAGGACCAACAGGACCTATAGCGGGCTCGGGGTATCTCCCGAGCCCGCCGCTTCTTTGCGGTCGGATTCGGCTTCGAGCCGACGGAGTTCGTCGTCAGAGAGGCCGAAGTAGTGGCCCACTTCGTGAATGACGACGCGGCGGACGAGTTTCCTGATTTCGGCATTGGTTCGCGCCATCGCCTCGATCGGCTTCTGGAAGATGAGGATGCGGTCGGGCAGGACGCTACCGTACCAGGGGCCGCGGCCGCCATACGGCACGCCTTGATAGAGCCCGAGCAGGCCCCAGGGGTTCTTGCTCAGGTGGCGATAGAGTTGGGCAGAGGCGATGGGCTGAATCTGGATGGCAATGTTGTCCAGCCGGGCACGGAAGTCCTCCGGTATGGAGGCGATCGCCTCGTCAACCAGCGCGCCGAACTGCTCGACTTCCATGGCACGCTCGACGCATCACGCATCGAGCATAGAGCACTATTGCCTTGGTCCGAAGATGGCGGTGCCGATCCTGATGATGGTCGCACCTTCTTCGATGCCGACCTCGAAGTCCGAGCTCATGCCCATCGAGAGATGGGGCAGAGGTATCGAGTAGCGCTCGCGGCACTGTTCGGCGAGAGCCTTGAGCATCCGGAAGCAGGAGCGCGAGGCCTCCGGGTCCTCGATAGCAAGACCGGGCCCGATGGTCATCAGGCCGGCAAGCCTGAGCCGGTCGAGCCTGAGCAGCTCCGGGACCAGGTCGGGCAGAGTCTCAGGCGTCACTCCGTGCTTCGATGCTTCGCCGGAGGTGTTCACCTCGACCAGCACGTCGACGTTTCCTTCGGCCTGTTCGCAGCGGCGCTGGAGTTCGGCGGCAAGGTGGAGGGAGTCGACGCTCTGGATGAAGTCGAAGAGCTCGAGCGCCTTCTTCGCCTTGTTGGTCTGGAGGCTGCCGACCAGGTGCCAGGTCGCTTGCAGCGTGACCGCTGGCTTCTTGGCCAGCGTTTCCTGTATCCGGTTCTCGCCGACCTGCGTGACGCCGGCCGTGATGGCTTCGTCAATCTCGGCCGCGGTCCGTGTTTTCGTGACGGCGACCAGGACGACTTCGGCCCGGCTGCGACCGGCCCGGGCGCACGCCGAGTGGATTCTATCTTCCAGGCCGAGCAAGTTGTCTTTGATGCTCATTGCGGACCGGGGCTAGCGCGTCTTCTTCCCGCGGTTGAGCAGGTCTTCGTAGACGGCGAGGTGGCGGTCGGCAAGATGGCGCACGTCCCACTTGTCCATTACCCGCTGCCGGGCCGCCTTGCCCATC
>JAFGRF010000292.1 GCA_016935295.1 Caldifarciminota bacterium
AACGGTGGATGTGCTGGGTCGCAACGAGGCACTCGGTCGGGTCGCGCGCAAACGGCGCGCCGGTGTTCGGGTTCTTCTCAAACCGCGGGTAGTTCGACGATGAGATGATGACCCGCAATCGATGCCCGGGCGCAAATACGTTGGCAGTCGAGCCAACGTCGATATCAAATGTATCAGGCACGCCGGGAACCAGCGAGTCCTCCCGGTCGAACCCGTGCCGGTGTCTTGCCATCTGTATGCCGTCAGTGATGAGCATCGAACGGCCGTCCGGGTAGACGTCGGTCACGCGCACACTCCAGTCGGTGTCATAGCAGTCCGAGGCAGCATAGAGCACGCAGCGTATCTTGCCGATGACCGCGAGGCCGGAGGCGAGTTCCGGTGTCTCGAACACCAGCACGTCCGTCCGGCCCTCGATCGGTCGCTGGTCCTGCGGGCCCTTCCCGTGCAGCATGCCGTACTCCTCCTTGCCACCGTAAGTCATGCACGGGTCGGCCGGGTCGTAGAGGAACGTATCGATCGCGCTGCCCGAAGGCGGCAAGGTATCGAGTTGGCCGCCCTCGCGCAGGTAGTAGTCGCGATAGACCAGCTCGCGCAGCGGCCATGTGTCGGCTTCGTACCAGTAGTTCCAGCCTGTCGTGTCCTCGGTGTCGCAGTCGCCCATCAGGTATAAGCAGACCTTGGGGTCGGTGATACCGTTGGCGCTATCCTGCATCCAGTGGTCGAACCAGCGCCAGTTCAGTTCCCAGCGCGTACGGTCGGGCAGCGCCGCGTTGACCGGATACAGCAGGGCTCCCTGCTGGCGTGACTCACCGGTGAAATGTCCCCAGGGACCGACGAGCAGCTTCTGGTTGTGGAACCTCGCCTGCAGCGCCGCGAACGCATCCAGTGAGCCCTCCAGGTGGATGTCGTACCAACCCCCGATGTGGAACATCGGGTAGGCGGCACTGTCCCAGCGCTCGGCCAGGTTCTGGAGTTGCCAGAGGGAGTCGTAGCCCGGGTGATTGCAGACGCTGTCGACGAAGTGAGGCGCGCCTACAAGTCCGCACCACCCTTCGACCAGGGCCTTGCGTAACTGGCCGCCCTGCCAAGCGAAGTGCAGGTAACCGTCGGTGATCGCGCGGTCAGGACAGCAGCACACCAGGTGTGGCGGCACCGCGCCGGCGGCCTGGTACTGAACGGCGCCCATTGCCGAGAACCCGGTCATGCAAATCTTGCCGTTAGACCAGGGCTGAGCCGCAGTCCACTCGATGGCGTCATACCCGTCACGGAGCGCACCCCAGCCGTCGGTCTGGAACATGGTCCTTTCGCCCTGAGAACCCTGCCAGCCACGCAAGTACTGCAGGACAACAACATAGCCCATGCTGTCTGTGAGCGCCGATGTCCCGTACGATGGCCACCACATCGAATGGAGATACGGGCTGCGCCAGAGCACGGTTGGCCAAGGCGCTGACGACGAATCCGGATAGTAGATGTCAGTCCTGAGCAGGACGCTGTCCCGCATCGGCATCCAGATCTCTTCGTACTGGTACGCGGCCCCGACCGCCGCTGAAAGCAGCAACGCAATTACGACATGCTTCATTCAATCCTCCCGTGCCGCCGGCACCCGGCGGTCTGACAGGTTGTTCTTCTTGCTGCGGGGAGCGGAATACCGCTCCCCGCAGCAGTTGCGGTCAGTTACTCGGTCCTTACCAACTTCGTGGTTGCACTACTTCCACCGGCATCAAGCCGGACGATGTACACTCCCGCAGTCATGCCGCCCAAGCCCGCCCGGTGCAGGCCTGCGGCCTTCATCTCATCCACCGGCTTTGCCACCAGGCGGCCAGTTGCGTCGTACACCAGCAGACGGACATGTGCCGGGCACGGAAGGCTGTACTGCACAGCACCCTGCCCGGTGCCTGCGGACTTCAGATCAAGACCCATCTCAATCGGGAAGCGGTCCGCCTGAGCGCCTTTGCCTCCACCAACTATCTTGAGCATACCCACATCACGGAACGGTATCTGGCTCTCGAGTTCGCCCGCGACCCGCAACGTGACCTCATCGCCCGGTCCGAATCCCAGCTCGACCAGCTTCTCGACCAGGGCCTGCCGGTCGAACTTGACCATCAGGTCAGGTACTTCGTCATCGTCCCAGTCGCCAACCGCGTGCGGTCCGACTGCGGGCAGCGGGGGGTCAAGCTCTTCCCCATTGATGCGGTCAATCACGACCGTGCCCGGATCAATGTCCGCGGCCGAGTAGGGCGCCGGCAGCTCGACGTAGCAGGTGACAAACCGGCCGCGGCTCTTGAGGTTCAGCACCGCCGGTTCAAAGACCGGAGTCGCCTTGATGCCGACGAGGAACGCGATTCCAACCGGGAACCGGGTGGGCAATGAATCGAAGTGCCCGCCGACGTAAGTCTGGTACTCGTGCTCAAACCCGAGACGGCCGAGCTTGGCCGACAGCGTGCAACATGGAGCATAGCCCAGGAAATCGTCGTAGAGGCCGCAGTCGAAGTAGGTCCTGACGTGCGTGCCGGGCGGCATCGATTGGGCGAGAACCGCCGGTGACTGGGCCAGCCAGACGTCCATGACTTCTGGGATGTAGTTGGCCATGGAGTCGAGCGCGAGGTCGACGTAGAACGGCGGGTTAAGAAGGTTCGGAGTCCAGGCCGCGCCGAGCGAGAAGAGCACCGCGGACAAGAATCCGCGTGCCGGGTGCCAGTGGTAGGGCGGACCCTCCGGGTACTCGGCAAGCAGCAATGGAACACCCACCCTCATAAAGGTGGCCGCGTCCGCGTTGGCCAGGCTGTGGGCGGCGAGCGCCGAAAACTCCGCGGGATGCTTGTATGCCGCTCGCATGGCGCCGTACCCTCCGGCCGAATGGCCCATCAGGTAGCGACAGTCCGGGTCTGACACGGCCTTGTAGTGCGACTCCACGAAATCCACAATGCTCGAGTACGTGTAGCTCTCCCACGGGCCATTCAGGATAGAGTTCGAATGCCAACTGACTACGTAGGGCGTACTCTGGGCGTTCGGCTTGGCCATGACAACCGGCTCGATGACGCCATTGCCGATCATCGCATCCAGAATGCCCTTCATGTACGGGTAAGAAACGTGGTTGGCGTAGCCCGGACCGACACCATCCTTGGCACCGTGCAGGAAGTAGATGACCGGATATCGTGTGGTCGTGCCCGGGTCGTAGCCTTCGGGCAGGTAGACTTGGACATAGCGCTTGCCGATGCGCGGGTCGGGATGGACAAAGGAATCCACGACCATCGTGCCGGCCGCGTAGGTGATGCCTGTTAGGCACAGGCTGAGGGCAACTAGCAGTGTGCCCAGTTTCATTTCCTCCTCCTTGCTAACTGTTCGGTCTCATCTTGCGGTCTTGTGGGCACGGCTCAAGCCGTACCCGCGCTGCTCAGGTATCCGTCATGGCCCTCCTTTCGTCGTCAAAGAATGCACTCCTCGGGACAGAGATACGTCTCGCGCATGCCGAGAACCAGCACCACCCTGCCCCATGCCGCACGTCACCTCGTCACGACCACCTTCGATACACGCTCGACGCTCGATGCATGACGCATGACGCCAGACGCCTGGGCGGATGATGCGGAGCCGGCCATCTGACGGCAGAAGTAGACTCCGGGAGCCAGATGACTAACGTCGTTCTCGCCCGGCCTGAGGTTCAGCACGTTCCGTCCGCTGATATCCAGTAGCTCCGCCCTGCATGCTGTCTGCTGTCTACTGCCTGCTGCGCCGAGCACCAACACCCCACGGACAACGGTGGGTTTGGAGTACTCCAGGGAAAGAACGGATGCGCCCTCAGCGATGCCTGGCGCGAGCACGTACACGCCGCCAGCCAGTAGGTCATTCGTGTCGTTCTGGTCGCTGGCTAGTGCCAGCGTGCAACTGAGCACATGGTAGCCAGGCACTTTGGGCAACCAGTTCACGAAGCCGAAGGCCACCGAACTCTCCGCCGGCACCGTCACTTGGCCGGGCCGGTTGTAGCCTTCGTCCGGTATCCGAAACCAAGCCGTGAAAGTCTCGGTCTGCGTGCCGTTGTTGCGCAGGGTCACCCAGGGTCGCACATTCACTCCCGAGTCGACGGTGTCGGGCGGCACGAGTATCTTGACAACTGCAACGTCGTGCAGGCGCGAGCGTACCGAAGTAGAACACACGTCGTTGCCAGTGTACTCGTCGCCGACCAGGGCCGTGGAACAGCGGACCAGATGCGTGCCGCTCGCCGGCGCGGTCCAGTTCCGGAAGTCAATCCTGATAGCACTGTGGGGCGACAGGTTCGCAACGTCCACACTATCCGCATACCCCGAGCCGATTGTCAGCCGCACCGGGAACGAAGCCGGAGCGCTCCCGAAGTTCCGTACTTCCACTCTCGGCACATAGACGCTATCCGGTTCCACGATGCCGGCCGGGGACAGGATGCGGACCGGACTCACGTCGTGGTCCAAGTATCGCAGATATGTGGAGGCATAGGCGTAGGAACCTGCGTCCGGAATCGCCACCGGCGGGTCTTGCGATATCGAGAACAGCGTGTCAAAGTCATCGACCTGGAAGTACTCAATACGACCAGTCAGACTATCCGGGACGTCGTCGATGCAGCCGACGAAGAGAGTGTCGGTCCCTCCGGGTGAAAGCAGGGACTCGGCCTCGGTCATGTCGAATACGAGGTTAGTGGCCGGAAACGGCTGCCGCGCGTACTCGGACCGCCACCAGCGGTAGTCGTAGTGCCAACGTGGCGCTTCAGGCGACCCGAAGCCCATCCTGATACCGACTTTGTCCCGGCGGTTGTGTTCGAGCCGCACACGCCCGACCAGCTTCGGTCGGTAGCCGATGCGGTCGTTCCAGTAGATGGCGACGCGCCAGCTCATGGCCTGGTCCAGAACCGCAGCATAGGACATCCAGAAGTAGCCGGAATCTCCCCACGCGGTTCCCCAAGAGTTCGCGATCTTGAACGCGCCGGGCCCGTCGCTTGTTGCACGGTTGTCGTCGTACCCAACCACGCAGACCCCGTGCCCGCCCAGGTTTGCGCCATAGCGTTCGCAGGCGCAGTAGGTATCGGCGAAGCTGTCGATGTCGACGAAGTTGTCCCAGCACCAGATCCCCAAGACGGCGGTGTAGCCGTTGCACAGCCGCTGTTTGATGAGCCCCAGCCACGTAGAATCATAGAGTGGCGTGAACTCCGCACCCGCAGCCCGCAGCGGCAGCGCATTCACGTAGGCCGTCTCGGTCGGCCAGTCCAAGTACTGCCCGGCCTGGTACGGGCAGTCGGCCAAGCTGGCGCAGCCTTGCTCTGCAAGGAACGCGGCGACCTGTTCGAAACTAGTCCCGACATTGTCCACGCCGCCGTTGAGCTGGTTGTAGATGAAGGCAGGACTGCACTGGAAATGCGGGTCGGACAGGTCCCGGGTCGTATCTTCGAGCCATTGGGTATGAGACCAATGGTAGTAGCCGCAGGCCCAAGCCACGCAAGAACCCTCGGGTCTCTGGTCGCCTATGGGCGGCATCTGATGTGACAGGTCGACGGCATCGACCGTGTCACACAGCGCGTGCCCGGCCAGCACCGGGACCGTGCGCGCCTCGTTCAGCACGCCCTGGATTTCCCGCACCTCGGAGTACCGCAGCCCGAACCTCGCCCCGTCGAAACCTGCCCGCGCTGAAGCCACGCATAGCACCGCTGCAGTGAGAATCACCGATGTCCGTTTCATTTCATCCCCCTATCTGGTCACGACGACCCTGGTAACGCTCGACGCTTCACGCATTACGCTTGACGTAGGACGCACGAAGTAGACGCCCGGACTCAGATGCCGTACGTCGTTCGCACCTAACCGCAGGTCCATCACCTTCCGGCAGTTGATGTCCAGCAACTCCACCCTGTATGCTGTGTACTGCCTACTGCCTGCTGCGCCGAGCACCAGCACCCCGCGTACGACCGTGGCTGACAGAGCATGGTCGCGGGCCGGCACCGCGTGGTCCTCGGCCACCGCGCCCTGCAGCCCGGTGATTACGCCGACGTACATCGTGTTGAGGGAAACCCGGTCCCTGGTTCCGCCGAACACGAAGATGTAGTCGGTATCGTTGAGTGTGGTCAGCTCGACATGCGGATTCCCGACTTTCTCGGGAAGGAAGTCGGTGGAGTCCCAGCCGCCGGCCTCGGTCCAGTAGAAAACCTCCCGCAGCTCCGGAAATCCGTCAAAGCTGCAGCCGCCGCCGGCGATGAACAGCCGGTCGCGCAGAAAGTCGCCGTCCGTATCGTAGACGCCGACCGGGTAGTCGGGCAGCGTGTCCCAACGGCCGCTGGGTGCGTGGTAGCGGAAGAAGTCTGACCAGAGTTGCGCGCCGCAACTGCCTCCCACCGCGTAGCAGTAGTCGCCGTTGGAAGCCGAACCGGGGAACCACCGGGGCGGGGCCTGGGCCGGCGTGTGTTCAAACCAGAAGTCCTGAGCCGGGTCGTACTCCCAGAACTCGTTAGAGTAGGTCGAGTCGTTCCAGCGGCCGAAGTAGTAGTAGATCCGGTCGCCGACCGCAGCCGCGCCATTCGCATACACGGTCGTCCGCAACGGCGGTGATGAGAGTATGAACCAGGTGTCCAAGGCCGGGTTGTACTTGCGCATCACTGCGTTGAGCGGCCAGTACCCGCCGAGCACGTATAGCTCGCCGTTGTACACCACGCCCCGCGCTTCCGTAGATGGGTTGGGCATTGGTGCAAGCTCCGTCTCCCACGAATCTCCTGCCACGTCGTATGCCCAGTGAACGACGCTCGGCACGATGAAGCCACCAAACATATAGATACGACCGTCGATCAGGCCGCTTGCCGCGCACTGCCCGCCCAGGGGCAGCGGCGCGCCCACGCGCCAGTCAATCGAAACCTGCGCCTGCGCGGCCGAAGCCACGACCGCGAGGCAGACAACAACCATCAGTCCCTTCATCTCCTCCTCCTATCCTCGTCACGACTACTTTAGTGACGCTCGACGCATCATGCATCACGCCAGACGCAAGCTTGTCCGTGGTTTTCTCCATCTCTGCCCGGCGTCGCGAGCACGCGTTCTTCGAGACCATCGAAGTCGTCGGAAGACAGGAGGCGGGCGGGATGATCGGCCCGCCTCCTGAGGTTCCATACTCGCCTAGCGCTGGACCACGAGCTTCCTGGATAGTGTCAGGTCTGAGCCCGTGATACGGACCATATAGACGCCAGCGTTGAGGCCG
>JAFGRF010000293.1 GCA_016935295.1 Caldifarciminota bacterium
GACCCCTTCGAGCCGGATGACCCGGACTCAGCGGAATTCAACATCAACTCGTTCGCCATCGGGCCGGACAATACCGCCTATATCACCAGCACCATTGTCGGTGCGGTCGTCGCCTGCACACCCTCGGGCGGCGTCAAATGGGCATTCTACGCACAGGACCCCTACGCCGACGAGTTCTATGCCTCACCGGTGGTCGCCGACGACGGCACCATATTCGCGAGCTGCCTGAACGAGTTCATCTACGCGCTCAACGCCAACGGCACCGTGAAGTGGAGCGACTCCATCGGCAGCGCAGCGACCGCTACCGGTGCGCTCGGGGCGGACGGCACGGCCTACTTCCAGACCGAGGATTCCATGGTCATCGCCCTGCGTTCCGACGGTTCGACCGCCTGGACGTTCTTCACCGGAGGCGGCAACTCCGCCCCGGTTGTCGGGGCGGACGGCACCGTCTACGCCGTGAACCAGGACGGCATCGTCTATGCCATAAATCCGGACAGCGGCAGCCAGAAGTGGGCCACCAGTCCCCTCGGTCCTACCGTGCAGGCGCCCGCCATCAATCCGGACCTGGACACGATGTACGTCACGACCGAGTCCGGACTGCTGCAGGCCCTCGACGTCGCGACCGGCGCTCCGGGCTGGTCGCTGTCCGTCGGAGCGGATGCATCGGGGCCGGTGATCGGTCCGGACGGCAGCGTCTACGTCAGCGGCAGCGGAAGGTTGCTGAAACTCAGTCCCCAACTCGACTCGATCTGGTCGTTCTTCCCGCCGCTGTTCGGGGTCCTCTCGACGCCCGCGGTCACGGTGGACGGCTACGTCTATGTGCTGGCGACGGCCGGCAAGAAGCGCCTCGCGATGCAGGATGCGGACACGCTCTACGCGGTCAATCCGGACGGCAGCCGGCGCTGGGGCTGCGGCCTCGGCGAAGGCGTCTCCGACCCGGAGTTTCCGCTCTCCGCGCCCAAGCTCGATGCCGGCGGGTCCATCTACGTCGGCAACGGCCTCCGGGCCTGGTGTGTGGCCGGCATAAGCGCACCGGCCCAATCAGTCTGGCCGATGATGTACCACGACGCCCAGAACACGGGTAGAGCAAGGTGAGGAATCTAGGGGTCAAGGAACCCGGGATTCAAGAGCCCGACACTGGACCCCTTGAATCCTAGACTCCTGCAATCCTGACTATGTTCGCACAGGTCCCTCGCCGGCCCGACCACCGGGAAACCGAGCCGCGCATCCTCAAGTTCTGGGCCGACAACGACATCTTCCAGAAGCTGGTCGAGCGCAACCGGGGCAGGCCCAAGTTCCGGTTCCTCGATGGCCCCATCACCGCCAACAACCCGATGGGCGTACATCATGCCTGGGGCCGGACCTACAAGGACCTGTTCCAGCGCTACCACGCCATGCTCGGCAAGGACCAGCGCTACCAGAACGGCTTCGACTGCCAGGGGCTCTGGGTCGAGGTCGAGGTCGAGAAGGAGCTGGGCTTCAAGTCGAAACGGGACATCGAGAAGTTCGGCATCGACCGATTCGTCGAGAAGTGCAGGGAGCGCGTACGGAAGTACTCGCAGGTCCAGGCCAACCAGTCAACACGTCTGGGCCAGTGGATGGACTGGGACAATTCCTACTACACGATGTCCGAGGAGAACAACTACTCCATCTGGCACTTCCTCAAGAAGTGCCACGAACGCGGCCTCGTCTACGAGGGCACCGACGTCATGCCCTGGTGCTCGCGCTGTGGGACCGCCATCTCCGACCAGGAAATCGTGACCGAAGGTTACCGGGAGCTGACCCACAAGGCGGTCTTCTTCCGCCTGCCGGTCCTCGGACGGGACCGGGAGTATCTTCTGGTCTGGACAACGACGCCCTGGACCCTCACCTCCAACGTCGCCGCTGCGGTTCATCCCGAGCTCGACTACGTTCGGGCGCGCAAGGACGGCGACACCTACATCCTCGCCAAACCCCTCCTTTCGGTTCTTGGCGCCGGGGCGGAGGTCATCGAAGATCTCAAGGGTGAAAAGCTGGTCGGCCTCCGCTACCGGGGACCGTTTGACGAACTCGGTCCGCAGCAGGGCGTCGAGCACCGCGTGGTCCCGTGGGAAGAGGTGAGTGCGGCCGAGGGAACCGGCATCGTCCACATCGCCCCGGGCTGCGGCAAAGAGGACTTCCTCCTCGGCAAGGAGTTCAGCCTGTCGGTCATCGCGCCGCTTTGTGAGGACGGCACCTTCAGAGACAACTTCGACTGGCTCAAGGGCATGGACGCGCAGGCCGCTGCCCAGCCGGTCTTCGACAGCCTGGAGAAGAAAGGCCTGCTCTTCAAGATCGAAGACTACACTCACCGCTACCCGGTCTGCTGGCGCTGCGGCCAGGAGCTCGTCTTCCGACTGGTCGATGAATGGTTCATCGCGATGGACTCCCTGCGCGAGGAGATCAAAGAGTCGGCGCGGCAGGTACGCTGGATCCCCGAGTTCGGCCTCGCCCGTGAGCTCGACTGGCTTTCCAACATGTCCGACTGGTGCATCTCGAAGAAACGCTACTGGGGCCTCGCGCTGCCCATCTTCCGGTGCGAATGCGGCTGGTTCGACGTCATCGGCTCGCGCGAGGAGCTCAAGTCGAAGGCCGTATCCGGCTGGGAGAACTTCGACGGCCACACGCCCCACCGGCCCTGGGTCGACGAGGTACGCATCAAGTGTGGCAAGTGCGGCAAGCCGGTCGCCCGGGTCAAGGACGTAGGCAATCCCTGGCTCGACGCCGGCATCGTCCCGTTCTCAACCACTCACTATCTCACCGACCACGCCTACTGGCAGGAATGGTTCCCGTTCGAGTTCATCACCGAGAGCTTCCCCGGCCAGTTCCGCAACTGGTTCTACGCCATCCTGACGATGAGCACCGTGCTTGAGAAACGCTCTCCGTTCAAGACCATTCTCGGCTACGCGATGATGAAGGGTGCCGACGGCCGCGAGATGCACAAGTCCTGGGGCAACGCCATCGACACCGACGAGGCCTTCGACAAGATGGGCGCGGACGTGATGCGTTGGGCCTTCTGCCGCCACAATCCGGTGCAGAACCTGAACTTCGGCTATGCCCTGGGCGACGAGGTACGGCGCAAGTTCCTCACGCTCTGGAACGTATATAGCTTCTTCGTCACCTACGCCAACATCGACAAGTGGACCCCGGAGCCGACTGGTTCATCGTTCATCGTTCATCGTTCATCCTTGCCGGACCAGTCCCTCGGCCTGCTGGATCGCTGGATTCTCTCCCGCCTCAACTCGCTGGTGAAACTTACCCGCGAGCGGCTTGACGACTACGACCCGGCATCAGCGCCGCGCGCGGTCGAGGAATTCATAGACGACCTTTCGGTCTGGTACGTTCGCCGCAACCGGCGCCGCTTCTGGAAAGCGGCGTCGGACTCCGACAAGCAGGCCGCGTACCGCACCCTCTACAACTGCCTCACCACACTCACGAAGCTCATCGCGCCGTTCATGCCGTTCGTGGCCGAAGAGATGTACCAGAACCTCGTCCGGCCGGCTGAAAGGGACAGAGCCGGATCGTCTGACAATCCGGATGGTGTCCCGATTCCCGAGTCAGTCCACCTTTGCGCCTACCCCGAAGCTGACCCGTCGCTCATCGACGCTGCACTGGAGAAAGAGGTGGGCATCGTCCGCGCCGTTGTGTCGCTGGGCCGGGCTGCGCGGGAGAAGTCGAAGCTCAAGGTGCGCCAGCCGCTGGAAGCCATCCTGGTGCGGCTCAACGAACCGGGTGAGAAGGACGCCATCCTGCGCCACGGAGAGACGATCAAAGAAGAGTTGAACGTCCATGACCTCCGCTTTAGCGACAAGGACGCGCAGTTCCCGGACGACTTCGCGGTCGAGGAGGACGCGGAGCACGCCGTGGGTATCTGCACGAAGCTGACTCCGGAACTGGAAGACGAGGGCCTTGTCCGCGAGCTCGTTCACAAGGTTCAGAACCTGCGTAAGGCGGCCGGGTTCGATGTCACCGACCGCATCCGGCTCCACTACCAGTCATCGCCGCGTCTGGCAGCGGCGGTGCGGGCGTTCACTGACTACATCCGCCGCGAGACCCTGGCCGTGGCGGTTACTGACGACCCGCTGGCCGAGCCAGACATTCGGGAAAGCGCCAAGATCAACCGGGAACCGGCCCACCTGGCGCTCAAGAGAGTGAGGGAGTGATGAACAAACGCGACATGCACAAGTTCGAACAGGCTCTATTGGCGGAGAAGCAGCGGATTCTGAAGCAGGGCCGGGTCACCGACGAAGTCATGGACTCGGCCTGCCCGGACGTGACCGGCGACCTCTCCACCCACCGGACCCATACCGCCGACCAGGGCACCGAGAACTATCAGCGCGAGATGGCCTCGCGTTTCAAGACCATCGAAACCGATACTCTGCGCCAGATCGAGGACGCGCTGAAGCGGATTGCGGACGGCACCTACGGCATCTGCGTTTCCTGCGGTCGGGTCGTGCCCAAGGCTCGGCTCGAGGTCGTGCCGCACGCCCGGCTCTGCATGAAGTGTCTGGAGAAGCACCGCTAGGGACATGACCGCGAAAATGGGGACTGTACCGCGCGTCCCCGCGCTCTGACGGACTGTCCCCGCTTTCGCGCCCGATCGTGTCCGGTCCTGTGAATGCCTAATCTCAAGCTGACAATCCAGTTTGATGGAACCGGCTACGCGGGCTGGCAGTTCCAGCCCGACCGGCCGACGATTCAGGGCGAAGTCGAGTCCGCCTTTCGCAGGATCACCAGGCAGGAAGCCACCGTCTATGGCTGCGGACGCACCGACGCCGGCGTGTCGGCCCGGGCCTACGTGGCCAGCATCAACATAGACGTGTCGTTGCC
>JAFGRF010000294.1 GCA_016935295.1 Caldifarciminota bacterium
GGCGCGGGGATGTCGAAAACGTCGGTACGGATCTTGGCCAGGACGTCAGGGTCGCAGCCACGGGCCGCCCACTTGTCCAAGAGCACCTGGGCCGCCATCGCAAAGCTCTCGCCCGAGATACCGCGCTGCTTGCTGAGTTTGTAGAGCTGCCTGCCGAAATTGAGGTAGGGAACGTATTGCGACGTGGACACGCCGTAGGCGTTGATAACCTGTTTGACGTCGGTCTCCATCGCGCAGAGTCCGACCATCGCGGCCGTGTAGTGCTCGGCCATCTTCCCCTGCAGGTCGGAAAGCGTCTTGCTCACGCGCTCGAGGTTGTACTTCACCATCCAGCGTTCGGTCCGTTTCACCGGGTCACTCATCTTGTTCCTCCCTTCGTACGATTCACCTGATTCTCTCAGTATCCCGAGCCCGAGGCTTGCACCAATGCTCGTCCCGAGGCTGGGCACCGGCCGTCTCTTGAAGAAGGCGACTTCTGCCGCCCTCAAGCAGCACTGGGGCCGGTTCGCGCTGCCGTCCAGTCTAGGTTACCGGCATCGTCCTGTCAAGAAGGTGGTCTGGACTGGATAAATATATGATAATAAGCATTTTAGCGAGTTCCAAGCAGGCCGCAGCCCGGCTATCGGATCAGCGCCCCCCGGGTCACTCCCCCATTGACCCCCCTATTGACCCCAGGGACATATTCCTGGTTGACCCGTACGGTGAATCTCCGTTCGAGCCGGCCGGTGAACCGATGGCTGATTCTGAGATTCAGCCGGGAGTTGAACTTGAGGATGAAGGCAGGATTAACCACCTAAATGACACGTAGGGTCAACCACAGGATGAATCTTCAGATGAACCGATAGGTGATCAGGGAGTTGATTCGACAGATGACCCGTTGGCTGAGCCGGCGGCTCAGCTCAGAAGTGAACCGGCGGATGAACTGGCGGTTGTACCGGCAGTTGAGCCCTGGGATGCTTTGTTCTGGGCCTGATTGGGGGCCGAGGCGAGACGCGAACACGCCAAGAGGAGGTGGGCTCTGCGTGACGCAGTGGGAATGGCAATGGGACGGAACGGCTACGACCAGAGTCGGTAGACGAGGGACAGACGTAGGTCTAGGTCAAGGCCGAGGCTCAGTCGGCCATGCAGTTTGAGGTCCGGTTGGCTATGCCCCTGTGGGAAAAGTGCAGAATCCGGTGAAGGAAGCAGTGAGTAGCACGGTGGCGGCCACGATGCGCGGAACGGCGAGAGAAACGGTGTTCAGATCGCCGAGGGACCGAGACTCAGGAAGCGAAGAGGGCAGACGAAGAGGCAGGGAGCCAGACGTGAGATGAGAGATGTCAGAACAGGGACATCTGATAGCATCGGCGTGAATCTGCGCTTGTCCGCGCAGGCCGCGGCTAGCGGCAGAAGCGGGCGACGGCTACGACGGCGGCTACGGTGCGAGATACGAGAAGGGGGCAGTCCGCGGCGCGTCGCGAGGTTGTCTTGCGGAGCCCGACGAACGCCAAATGGGGACAGTCCCACAGAGCGCTTGCGTCCGACTCAGCGCGGTACAGTCCCCATTTGGCACGGCCCGCGAAGGGACAGTCCCCGTTACGGCTCGACGCGTCGCGGATGTGCCCCGGTCGGCGCTAACAAGGGCGGAGGCCTGGACCACGAGCGCGCAGTTGATGAACTTGACCCTGCCCTGCCGGCCTGAACCGGGCAGCCCCAATTCGGGTCTATCTATGTATGGGATCCCAACACAATCTGCGACTTACAGCTTTCGCGCTGGCGATGGCGCTAACTGCGGCCGTCATCACCGGGTGCGGGCAGAAGAACGTCCTCCCGGGAATGGTGAAGTTCGACCGTGCCTACATCCCGGCGCTATCGCTGACATACGACGCCGACACCGTGCGGTCCAAAGCCGCGCTGGCAGACCTCACCAAGGAGTCTCAGGTATTCCTCCAGAAGTACCGTAGCTGGGTTCGCGCCAGTCCGCAGCGGCAGGCGGACATGAACCGTGTCACGGAACAGGTCAAACGTGCCTCGCTGCTGGTCGAATCCGGCGCCCTGGCGGGTGCGCACGACGCGCTGGAGCAGGTGCGCAACGTCATGCTCGACATGCGGCGGCGAGAAGGCATCGAGTATCTGCCGGACTATCTCACCGAGTTCCATCACATCATGGAAAGGTTGGTGTCGGCCACGGACGGTCGGAGCGCACTCACGCTGAGTCCGGCCGCGCTCGATAGCATCACCGCGGACTATGCCGAGGTCCGGCAGGCATGGACGAGCGTCATGTCGGCCGGGATCGACGCGAAGGTGCACGGCTTCGACAGCGAGAAGCTGGCCGCGGTCAAGGCGCACATTCAGGCCGTGTCCGATGCCCTTGACCGGCTGGGAGCAGCTCTCGATGCCCACGACCGGACGGCGGTTGTGAAGGCCGTGGCCGAGGTCAAGTCGGAGTTCGCGGCGCTGTACAAGCAGTTCGGCGACTACGGGCAGACGCCCTAGGCGCAGCGGCACTGCGGCCGCAACGCCGTCCGGCGCTAACGCTAGCGGCAGAAGCGAACGACGGCGTCGGCGACCGGGATGATGGGCACGCGTGCAACACTGGACGCAAGCGTGAGCAGTCCCCGGTCGGCGCTGACAAGCGCGGAGGCCTGGGCCACGAGCGCGCAGTTGATGAACTTGTCGCCGTCCGGGTTCGGGCAGTAGCGCGGGCCGACAACCGTATCGAACCGCTGGCAAAAGGGCAGGACGAGTTGTTCCATGATCCCGACCGCCTCTTCTTCGGTCAGGCGGAAGCGAGAGTAGCGGAGCGCCCGCGTGTATTCTTCGAGAATCGGCTCGGTCGCTGCGAGCAGGAATCGTCCGTCCCGCCAGGCCTTGAACAGGGCCGAGGCCTCGGAGCGGAACAGCAGCGCCGACACGAGGACGCCGGTGTCGAGCGCGATCCGCCTTACTTGTTCTCTCTCGCCCAACTGACCGCCTTCTCGACTTCTGCCGCCTTGACCCGGCGCCGCCTGAGTCGGTCCCGGACCTTGTCAATGTCGACCATCTCCACGACCTTCACCGGCCGCAGTACCAGCACGTCGCCGGCCACTTCGGCCTCGAAGTAGTCGGTCGGAGCCAGCTTCCCAAGCAGTGACTTGGGCAGCGTGACCTGGTTCCGGGCAGTCTTCTTGATCAGCAACGGTGTTCCTTGGTGTGGCCGGGTGAGGATAGAACGGCGTGCGCGTCGGGTCAAGAAAGAAGGATGGAGAGGAAGTGAGCGATTGACTCGGAGAGGGCGCGAACTATGATGGGTAGCGCCAACAGCGCGCAGGAGGTAGTCTTGCTGAAGAACGTTCTCGCTCTGCTCGTTCCCGTTCTGGTGTTCGCGATCGTCGCGGATGCGACTCGGAGTGGCCCGGACCGCGCACCGGCACGGTTTTGTCTCCGCCCGGATGATTCGATGCTCGTCAAGCTCGATTCGATACCCTCGCGCACGCAATACCAGTGCATCTACGTCCGGAACGACACGGTGTTCTGCGCGCTGCAGGACCAGGCGGTGCACTTGCGTGACCGGCTGACCGGCGCGATGCTCGACTCGTTCACGACCCAGTCAGCCACCTCGGCCTGCGCGGTCTGCGCGTTCGGCGATTCGATCTGCGTATCACACCTCACCAGCCCCGAGTTCTGCGAGGTGTACACGCTGGCCGGGACCTACGTCCGCAGTTTCACGCCGACCGGTGGGGTGCAGGTACGCGGCCTGCATTGGGACGGGACGCAATTCTGGGCCACATCGTACGCAAGCGACCTCGTCATCTACCTGATGACGCCGGACGGCACGGTGACAAAGACCTTGACGCGCTCGGGTGGAGTCCAGTCAACCATCGCCCGGGACCTTGTGCTCGACCCGATGTACCCGAACCGGCTCTGGTCCTCGCCGAGCAACGGCGTACCCAACTACCTGATGTACGTCGCGTTCGATACCGCTGCCGGCACGTTCACACCGCTGGACACTTTTAACACCGGGCTGGGGAACTACATGGCCGGCATCGGGTTCCGAAACGACCCGGCCGACGGCGGCTGTGTCTACGTCAGCACGTTCCACGATTCGTGCATCTGGCGCTACCGGGTGCACGAACCGAATGTGGGTGTCGAAGAGGAACCGCGTCTTCCTGCATCGGGTTTCGCCCTCGCGGTTGGGCCGAACCCGGCCAGCGCGCCTGCCGTTGTCAGCTTCACGTCCTCCGGCCCGGCCGACATCAGCATCTACGAAGCCGACGGCCGGCCGGTCCGCTCGCTTGTCTCGGGGGCAATGGAACCTGGTGTGCGTCACGCAACATGGGACCTCGCCGACGACCGGGGCAGACCGGTGGCAAGCGGTGTCTACTTCTGCAGACTGACCGCGGCGGGCACGACCCTGAGCCGCAAGCTCGTCGTCCAGCGCTAGGGACGCGGCCGCGCTCCCGGTTTTCGCCCGTCGTTCGCTGGTCCAGCTTCCAGCAGTGGTTACGAGAGGGGAGCACCCTCCCTGTCCATCCGCGCCCGTCTATTGCCCTCATCCGCGCTTCTGACTTCTGGTATCTGCATTCTGGCTTCTGACTTCGCCCTCCTGGTGAACCGCCCTTCCTTGACTTCCCCAAGCAGCGGGAATACAATCACGCCTCCATGAGACTTGCTGTAAGCGCCACCCGGATGCAGCTCCTCCGGCTGAAGAAGCGGCTGGCCATGGCCCGGCGCGGGCACAAGCTGCTGAAGGACAAGCAGGAAGAGATGATGCGCGTCATCCTCGCCCTGGTCGCCGAAATCCGCGAGCAGCGGCAGAAGGTGGAAGGCCGGATGGCAGGAATCCTCGGCCGCTTCGCCGTTGCCCGCGCCTCCTACGGCAGCGAGGCGCTGGATGAAGCCGTGATGCTGCCGTCGAAGCGGGTTTCGGTGAACGTGAAGCCCCGGAACATCATGAACGTGAAGGTACCGGTATTCCACAAGGAAATCTCCGGCCGGTCGCGCTGCTACGGGTTCGCCACCACTTCAGGTGAGCTCGACCTGGCCCTTGAAGACCTTGACCAGTTGCTCGACCCGCTGCTCGTCCTGGCCGAGAAGGAAAAGAGCCTGGAGCTGCTGGCCGCGGAGATGGAGAGAACCCGCCGCCGCGTGAACGCGCTCGAGTTCGTCCTGATCCCCAACCTCGAGGAGACGGTGAAGTTCATCAATCTGAAGCTGGCCGAGGCCGAGCGCAGCGACCAGACGAGGCTGATGCGGGTGAAGGAGATTATCCGGGGCGAGGCCCGGTAGCGGCTCGTGGCAAGGGGGCGGAGGTGGCGGGCGTGGGTCTTCCTGGCATGCTGGATTGCGCTGACCTGCTTTACCATGACGTATGATTTTCCCTCGGGCCGGATGGAGCGAATGCTGGAGCGCGGCGGCGACAAGGTAATCCACACCACCCTGTTCACGGTGATGGGCATCTCTGCCCAGGCAGCCGCGCCGTGGATATCTCTCCTCGTTACCGGGCCGTTCGCAGTCGGCCTCGAACTCGTCCAGAAGCGACTTCCCGGGCGTGACTTCGACATGGTTGATATGCTGGCCAACATCACGGGCATATTCCTCGGGCTGGCGGCCTTTGAGCTGTCAACGCGACTGGCGAAGTGACGACATGAGCGAACTGAAGCAAACCCGGCCCAAGGGGACGCAGGACTTCGTGCCACCGGATTCGGAACGGCGGCGTCAGGCCGAAGCGACGTTCCGGCATCTGGCCGAGACCTACGGGTATCGCGAGATAATCACACCGACGTTCGAACACACGGCAGTGTTCGTGAAGTCGTCTGGAGAGACTTCCGACATCGTCACCAAAGAGATGTACTCGTTCAAGGACCGCGCCGAGCGGGACCTGACACTCCGGCCCGAAGGCACGCCCGGCGTGGTGCGCGCGGTGCTGGAGAACCAGGCGCGGATGCCCTGCCGGCTCTACTACGTCGGTCCCTACTTCCGGTACAGCCGGCCGCAGAAGGGACGCTATCGCGAGTTCGGGCAGGTCGGGGTCGAAGCACTGGGCGAGGCGAGCCCGCTGACCGACGCCGAGGTCATCTTTCTCGGTGATGCCTTCTTCAGAAGCCTGGGGATTCACGACTGCACGACGCAGGTCAACAGCATCGGCTGCCGCGAGTGCCGACCAGGACACCGCGATGCGCTTCGCAACTACTTGCTTGAAAGGAAAGAACAACTCTGCGGAGACTGCAGACTGCGCATCGACCGCAATCCGCTGCGGGTCTTCGACTGCAAAGTCGAGGCCTGCCGACAGGCGGTCGAGGGCGCGCCGACTCCCCGGCAGCATCTTTGCGAAGCCTGCAAGCGTCACTTCGAGCAGGTTCTGGCCGACCTGACGCAGCGCAGCCTGCCCTACGAGGTGAACGACCGGCTGGTGCGCGGCCTCGACTACTATAACCGGACAACATTCGAATACATCTCGGCGTCGCTCGGCGCGCAGGACAGCCTTGGCGGCGGCGGCCGGTACGACTACCTGGTTGAGGAATTCGGTGGGCCGGACACGCCCGCAATCGGCTTCGCGCTCGGACTCGACCGGGCATTGCTGGCAGCGCCACCGGCAGCGGGACCGGCGCGCCGGCATCTCGCATTCGTGGTATGGCTGACCGAGTCCGAGCTAGGTGAGACAGAGAAACTCGCGGCCAAGCTCCGCGCCGACGGCATCCCCGCGCAGGTCGACTACGATGCCCGCAGGGTCAAGGCGCAGTTCAAGTCGGCCGATGCTGCCCAAGCCGCGTGCTGCATCATCATCGGGCCGGACGAATTGGCCAAGGGAGTCTACTCACTCAAGGACCTCGTGAGCGGTGAACAGCACGAGGTCCCGTTTGACGCAATCACCGCCGCAGTCCGCAAGCGCTTCAGGGACTAGGATTCGAGGGGTCTAGGATTCCAGGATTCTAGGGGCCGGGCCCTGGAATCCTGAATTCCTTGGCCCCTGAACCCCTCTTCTATTTCGTCGCTGCCAGCGCGTACTCGGTGAATTCGAAGCCGCAGCCCTGGTCGAGCACGGCCACCGCCGCGGTCCAGCGGCCACCCGGCGAATCTGGCAACTTCAGCTCCATCTCGTTGTTGCCCTTTTCGTCCTTGACGCCGAGGTGATCCTTTGCCATCTGATAACCGTGGTACTTGGGCCCGCCGAGCAGGGAGATATCCGGTTCCTCGCCGCGAGGCCATGCCAGCAGGAAAACCTGGCACTTGCCGCTCTTCTGCATCTTCCAGTCATAGTTGAAAGCTATCTTGCTGGACGGACCGCGCATGAACGGCACGGCCAGTTTGAGTTCGGCCAGCGGCTGACCCGAGCCGGACGTCTTCAGCGGACGCGGCACCCACATCGTCGCCAGGGGCAGCATCAGCCCGGGGAGCGGCGCGGCGAACTCGGCCGTCGGCGTCGCCGGCTTGGCGTCATGCTTGGTGATGGTGACCTCGAACTTCGGTGCTTCCTTCTTCTGTTCGGCCAGCTCCTGGCGTGCTTCGTCGATCCACTCGTCCCAGCGCCGGTTGCCCTTCGAGACAGCATGGCGCGCACACACCGGCACCAGGTTGTCGACCGACGTCTGGCCGCCATCCGAGGGCGGAACGCGGAATACAAGCGTGGTGTGCTCGCCGTAGCAGCCCGGCACCGCGCAGATGGCGCCGCGCAGGGAAATGACCGCTTCCTCCAGCTCCGGCGGCCATTTGAGCTCATCAACATAGGCGTAGTGGTCTTCGTGTGGGGTCGGCGGGTAGTGGGTCTTGGCGCAGCGCCGGCAGACGGCCTCGGCTTCGCGATGCGCCCAGTCGACCGAGGTCGGCCTGTTGCACTCCGGGCAGTTATAGTTCCAGAACATGGTTCCCTCCGCGGGTAGTTGCTACGGTATCCGGACTCATCGTGGGCACAGCTTCTCCAATAGAATAATGGCCGTTCACCGGCCGTCTGTCAAGGAAGCCCGCGCGGACGCGCATCGCCAACTGCGCGGATTGCGCTGCGGAACGAGCCGGTGAACCGCCGTTGTTGGCGGCTATTCGAGCGGGGAGGGTTCGTGGAAGGAAAGCCCACGCGCCGCGTGCCAGGCGCCCGGGTCTGCGAAGTAGCTGACGACCTCGTCGTACTCCTCGTCGGTGAGGAAGCTGATTTCCCGCGGTATCTTTGGGGACAGCGCCGCGTCGCGGTTGGTGAGTGAGTCAAGCTTCACCCCGGCCTGCTCGAGGTCCTTGCTCCCCTGCTGCTGCCGGTCGAAGATGACGAAGCAGGCCTCGACCCGCCCGCCCCACTCGCGGATTTCCCGGATGACGCGCGTCTTGGTCCAACCGTGGACCAGCGTATCGTCGACGAGCAGCACCCGTTTGCGGAAGAGCTCGTGGCTCTTGATGCCTTCAAACGGGCTCGCCTCGGGATAGCGCTTCGTGCGCCGGGCGTAGAACATCGGCTTCGCAAGCTTCTGGGCCATCACCGCGGCGATGGCGATGGAGCCCGACTCGATGCCGCAGATTGCGTCGAACTCGAGGTTGCGGACGAGCAGCGACGCCGAGGAGAGAACGAAGTCGTTCGCCGCCGGATAGCTGGCAAGTCCCTTGACGTCAATGTAAATGGGACTGGAGTTCCGCCCCTCGTCAACCCTGTAGAGCGGCCGGAGGTCGCCGAGCGTCACCTTGATGGCACCGATCTGCCAGAGCATGGCGGCCACGGTCTCGGCCATGTTGCCCGACATCACGCGGCGGATGAGCCCGAGGTCCGGCGTGATGATGCGCTGGTCGCGCATCAGGCGGTAGAACTTGTCCGCCTCATTATCGTCCAGCTCAATGGCGAGCCGCGTCTCGTCGATGTCATAGACGACGTGGAAACGGCCGAGCTCGCGGTCACTCGACAGCAGGGCGTAGCTCTCGGCGTTGGATTCGCGCTGCCGCGGGCCGAGCGTCGTCGCTTTCGGGTTGATCTTGGCGCGGTAGGTCTCGTACAAGTCCTTCGCCAGCGAGGCGATTTCGTCGTACTCAAGGATGTAGGGAGTGCTCGCCCGCACCACGGGGCCGGCGCACTCGATCTCTTTGAGCGGGACCTGGCTTAGCTTCACTGCCGCCTGTCGGCGGGCATTAGCGGGCTAGTGCTTGCGCGCCGCCTTGAACGCCTGGAACTTCGCGCTGTAGAAGAAATTCCAGAGCGCGCGGCACTTCCGACGCAGTTCGGCGAACGAGCCCTTGTTCTCGAGCACGAAGTCGGCCCGGCGCCATATCTTCGAGTCCGGCGGCTGGTGCTTGAGGCGGGCGGCCACGTCCTCTGCTTTCATGCCGGCCTCGACCAGCCGCTTGACCTTCAGGCGGTCAGCCGCGGTGACGAGGATGGCGACGTCGACTTCCTTGTCCAGACCCCAGGTGAAGAGCAGCGCCGCGTCAACCACGACCAGTCCCTTGCAGTTCCGGTCGATCTCCGCGCGCACCTTCTTCAGCAGCGCCGGATGGACGATGGCGTTCAGCTTGGCCAGACTCGTTTTGCTCGCGAACGCCAGCTTGCCGAGTGCCCGGCGATCGATATTGCCGGCCTTGGTCAGGATGCCGCGGCCGAAAGTCTTGACCAGTTTGCGGTACTCGGTGGTACCCTTGGCCAGCATCGACCAGCCCATCTCGTCGGCGTCGATGATCTTGGCACCGTAGCGCTTCAGTTCGCTGGCGACCGTAGACTTGCCCGAGCCCATGTTGCCGCCGATCCCCACGAGCAGTCGTTCCTGTGAAAGCTTTCTATCAAACATCTTATAGCACCTTCGCTTCCTCGTGCAGCAGCCTGACCAGTTCCGGCACGACCTCTTCGGGCGTACCTTCGAGCACGCGCCCCGGCATGCGACCGGGCGGTAGCCGGTCTTCGATGTACTCGAGCCGCCGGGTCAGCACCGCCGGGTCGATGCCTAGCTCGGCCGCACCCAGCACCGGGAGGCCCTTCTTTTTTGCTGCCATCATTCCCTTCAGGGTCGGATAGCGGGGCTCGTACGTTCCCTTCTGGATCGTCATCAGGCAGGGCAGCGGGGCATTGACTACCTCGGTCGCGCCCTCGATTTCGCGGTGTGCCACCACGGTGCGGGCTGACGGGTCCGCGGCCGCCTCGGCCACTACCGATACGTGTGGAATCCCGAGGAAGTGGGCGATGGCTGGCGGCACCGCCGCCTGGTCGTCATCAACCGCCTGCTTGCCGCAGAGGACCATGTCAAACGGCTCGCGCTTGACCGCCGCGGCCAGCAGCCGGCCGACTGCGAGGGCATCGATGCCTTCGAACGCCGGGTCGGTGAGTTGGACCGCGGCGTCCGCGCCCATCGCCAGACACGTCCGCAGCGCGGTCTTTACCCGCTCCGGGCCGAGCGAGACAGTGGTGATGGTGCCGGTGCCTGCTTTCTCCCTCAGTCGGAGGGCCGTTTCCATCGCGTATTCGTCGTACGGATTGACTACCCACTCGAATTCGGTCGTGTCCACGAAATGCGTCGTGGTATTGACCCGGATCTTGGTCTCGGTGGATGGGACCTGCTTGACGCAGACGACTATGTTCACGCCGGCGTTCTCACCAGCAGGCAGGCGTTGTGTCCGCCGAACCCGAACGAATTGGAAAGCGCGGTCCGGATTGAGCAATCGCGGACCGAGCCCTTGACGAAGTCGAGCACGACACCGTCGTCCGGGGCCTCGTGGTTGACGGTCGGGTGCAGTTTCTGGTGTTTGAGCTGCAGCACCATCGCCACGAATTCCATCGCGCCGGCGGCCCCGAGCCCGTGGCCGATCATCGACTTGGTCGAGTTGATCGCGAGCTTCGACGCGTGCGCGCCAAAGACATCGAGAATCGCCTTGACCTCGGAGGCATCGTTCAGCGGCGTTGACGTGCCGTGGCCGTTGATGTAGTCAATATCCTCTGGCTTCAGGCCCGCCTCGGCTATGGCCTGGCGCATGACCGCGGCCGCGCCCTTCGCGTCCGGGTCCGGTGCGGTAATGTGGTGCGCATCGGCGGTCGCGCCGTACCCGACGAGCTCGCAGTAGATCTGCGCGCCGCGCCGCCGGGCGTGCTCCAGTTCCTCAAGGACGCAGATGCCGCAACCTTCGGCAATCACGAACCCGTCCCGGTCCTTGTCATACGGCCGGGACGCGTTTTCGGGCTCCGAGTTGCGCTTCGAGAGCGCACCCATGTTGTGGAAGGCGGAAACCGTGAATTTGGTAATGGCGGCCTCGGCGCCGCCGGCGACCATCACGTCGGCGTCGCCGTGGAGAATGTGTCGGAAAGCCTCGCCGGTAGCGTGCGCCCCGGACGCACAGGCCGAGGTCGTATCGTAGTTCGGACCGCGCAGGTTGTAGGCTATGGCAATCTGGCCGCAGGCCATGTCCGGGATCATCATCGGTACCAAGAGCGGAGAAACCCGCCGCGGGCCCTTCTGGAGGAATTGGGTGAACTGCGCTTCCCACGTCTGGATTCCACCCATGCCGGAACCCACGATGGTGCCGACGCGGTCGTGGTCTTCTTTGTCGAAATCGAGCTTCGCGTCCCTGACCGCCTCGTCGGCAGCCCAGAGCGCAAACTGGGTGAAACGGTCGGTCCGCTTGGCCAGCTTCGGGTCGAGGCGCAGCGTCGGGTCGAACCCCTTGACCTCGGCGCCTATCTGCACCTCGAGGTCGGACGGGTCGAAGGCAGACAGCCGGGCAACGCCGTTCTTGCCGGCGAGCAGGCTCTGCCAGAATGTAGGGACATCGTTGCCGACCGGCGTCACCGCGCCCAAGCCGGTGACGACAACACGGCGACGTCCGCTCTCGCTACTCATCAGCGATGGGAGTTGGGGTGCCGGCTACTTCTTCTCGGCCAGTTTCTTTTCCAGGTACTCGGCCGCCTTGCCGACGGTCACCAGTTGCTGTGAGTCCTCGTCCGGGATCTCGACCCCGAATTTCTCTTCAAATGCCATGACCAGCTCGACGATGTCGAGCGAATCCGCGCCCAAGTCGTCGACAAAATGGGCGGTGTCCGTGACTTTCTCCGGTGTGACGTGCAACTGCTCGACTATGATGTTCTTAACATCATCTATCAGGGCCATCAGGTTCCTCCTTAAGGATACCGGCCTTGCGGACAGGCCGTCTTTGGCGGACGCATAACCGCAAAACTGGCACAGTAGTGTATCAATAGTCCTGCTAAAGTCAATTCAGGCGGGGAGGCGGAAGCCGGGCGGTACTGACGACTGATGAACGCGTATGGACAGAGACTCCGGTGTGTTCTGGGGCTTCGTCCTGGTCCCTGCCCCCTGGCCCCTGATTCCTGCTATAGCGCCAGCAGGTTGAGTCCGGACAGCGGGTCGGGTTTGCGCTGAAGGCGCCGGGTGCCGGGCACGAATGCGACTTCCAGAGTAACGGTAACCGTGCCCGAAAAGAGGTGTCCGGCATAGGTTGCGAGCCTAGGCGTACTGATCACGGTGTGGATATGGCAAACCGGGTCCTTGCCCGCCCAGGCTACGTTGCCGACGAGCGCGACTATCTCATGGTCGCCCTTGAAGATACGCTTGTGATAGGTCTTGGTCCTGGGGGCAAAACACCCCAGCACAACGTTCTCGGCCGCGCCGATTCCGGTCAGGAACCCGGACTTGATGCGGCGGCTGCGGACAAAGCCCATGAGCGTTTCGACAATCTCCTCGCCCGGCATCAGCCGCAACTGCCAGTAGTACCCGTTCCGCACCGCCTTCATGTTTCCTCCCTGGTCCCTGGTCCCTGACCCCTCGGCCCCTGCTTCCTCTCTTTCTTTATGTACTTGCACTTCGGGTATCCGGAGCAGGCGATGAACGGTCCGAATCTGCCTTTGCGCTCAACCAGGTTCTTCCCACACTGCGGGCACTTCTCCTCAAGCACCTTCGGCTCCGGCCGCTTGCCGCGGACCATGAACTTGCAGTCGGGATACCCCGTGCAGCCGACGAACACACCGAACCGGCCGCGCTTCTCGGCCAGCGGCTTGCCGCATTTCGGGCAGGGCTGACCCGGCTTCATGTCCGGCCCCGGCTCCTCCCGCTTGATGAACTTGCACTCCGGATACCCGGAGCAGGCCTTGAACGGTCCGAACCTTCCTGAGCGCTCGGCCAGGGGCTTGCCGCATTGCGGGCAGTTTTCATCGAGCAGCTTCGCCTTCTCCTTCTTGATGTACTTGCACTCCGGGTAGCGCGAACAGCCGATGAACTTGCCGAACCTTCCCCAGCGCTCGGCCAGGTTGGCCCCGCAGTCTGGGCACTTCTCGTCCAGCACCTTGCTCAGGTCCTGCTTGATGTCGGCCGCGCCCTCGGCGACCTTGTCCAGGTCCTGCTTGAACGGCTGGTAGAACCGCTTGATGACCTTCTGCCACTTCTCTTTTCCCTCTTCTACGAGGTCAAGCTCCTTTTCCATCTCGCGGGTGAACCCGAGCTCGAATATGTCCGAGAAGCGCGGCACCAGCACGTCGGTGACGACCATGCCGAGCTCGGTCGGATGGAGCCTGCCCTCGCGCCGCTCCGCATACTTCCGGTCGAACAGGGTCGAAACGATGGTCGCGTATGTCGATGGCCGGCCGATGGAGTTTGTTTCCAGCCGCTTGATGAGCGTCGCTTCGGTGTAGCGCGGCGGCGGCTGGGTGAACTTCTGCTCGGGCCGGAACTTCTTCATCGCGAGCGGTTCAGCCGGGACGAGCGCGGGCAACACCTTCTCCTTGTCCGGGTCGCCATAGATGCGCTCGAAGCCCGAGAACTTGCATTTCACCGCATCGGCCTTGAACAGATAGTCGCCGCCGGCCGCCCCGACTTCGGTGAGTGAATAGACGGCGTCGGCCATCTGGCTGGCAAGGAACCGGCGGTAAATCAGGTCGTAGAGCCGGAACTGCTCCGGGGTCAGGAACCGCTTCACCGAATCCGGCGTGCGGTCAACGCGGGTCGGCCGGATCGCCTCGTGCGCGCCCTGCGCGCCCTTCCTATCTGGATAGTGGCGCGCTTTCTCCGGCAGGAACTCAGGGCCGAGGCTCGCGGCCACGAAATCGCGCGTGTCGCGCACGACCGCATCGGCCACGCGGAACGAGTCGGTGCGCGGGTAGGTGATGAGGCCCGCGGTCTCCTTCTCCAGGTCAATGCCCTCGAAAAGCTGCTGCGCAACCTGCATCGCCTTGCGCGCCGGCATGCTCAGCCGCTGCACCGCATCCTGCTGCATGGTCGCAGTAATGAACGGCGGCAGCGGCCTTCGCGCCCGGTCCCGCGACTTCACATCCGCGACTGCGAAGCTGGCCGCGGCACAACCCTTCTTCACCGCTTCCATCTCAGCCGCGCTGGTGAGTTTGAAGTCTTTGCCGCCGATCTTCGCCAACTGGGCCTCAAACGTCGCGCCAGTCTCCTTTGCGAACAACGCCTTGATTGTCCAGAACTCCTCGGGCTTGAACGCCTGAATCTCCCGCTCGCGGTCCACCAGCATGCGCAGGGCCACAGTCTGCACCCTGCCCGCGGAAAGCCCGCCGCGGACGATCTTCCAGAGCAGCGGCGATACAAGATATCCGACCAGCCGGTCGAGCACGCGCCGCCCCCGGTGCGAATCGACCTTCTTCTGGTCGATTTCGATCGGTTTGTCCAAGGCTTCCTTCAATCCCTTGGCGGTGATTTCGTAGACCAGCACCCGCTTGATTTCCACCCCCGTCCCTCGTCCCTCGTCCCCCGCCCCGCCA
>JAFGRF010000295.1 GCA_016935295.1 Caldifarciminota bacterium
ACGAGGGCCTGGGCAGTATCCGCGGTGGCCAGCACCGCCCGCGCGAGTTGCAGGTTTGCGTAGCTGGTGACCCGCGAGCGTGCGTAGCTGGCGCGAACGCGCTGGAAACGCTCAACCGCCGGCTGGGCCTGACCGAGCGCCAGATCCGCGCAGCCGATGAAGTAGGTGGCGTGCGCGGCCAGGACGTTGTTGGGGTGGCGCAGCAGCGGCGTCAGGTTGTCAATGGCCGCCGCGTACTGCTTCTGTTCCATCTGGGCGCAGCCGAGGAAATACCGGGCGTAGTCGGCCAGCGGCGAGTAGTTGAAGTTGTCGACGAAGAACTGGAACTTGGCCTGCGCGCCGTCGTAGTCGCGGTTGGTGAACAGCGCCTGGCCAGCGGCGAAGTGGGCCATTGCGGCGAGTGACGTGTTCGGCACTGCGTCGGTGACCTCTTTGAACTTGAGCAGAGCGGGCAGGGGTTTGCCGGTCGCGGAATAGACCTTGCCGAGGTAGTACTTCGCCTCCGGCAGGTCCAAGCCGTTGAGCTTTGCCGCCGCCTGCTCGTAGTCCTGGAGGAAATAGTGCAGGACCCCGAGCGCAAACCTGGTCCGGTCGTCGGTATCGTACCCCTCTTGCTTGGCGAGCTTCTCGAGCTCAAGCTGCGCCCTTGTGAAATTGCCCCGCATCATCTCGGAAATCGCGGTTCCGTACATCGCCTCGGGACGGATGTAGGAATGGTGCGGGTTTTCGAGCAATTGATTGAAGAGGTCGGCGGCGCGGTCGTACTGGCCGAGGTTGAAATAGGTTTCCGCGAGGGCGTAGCGGAGTTCGTCGCCGAACTCGCTCGAGCCGAAGTCGCGGACCAGCGCGTTCAGGTCCGCTCCGGCCTTCGCGTAGTCGCGCCGGCCGATCGCGGCCTGGGCCTGGTTGTACCGCTCGGCGAGCTGGCGGGTCTGCTGCGGCGACATCGCGCCGGCGAAGAGGATGCTGCAAGCCGCAAGCCACAGGCCGCAGACCATCCCAGCGAATGGCGGATGGCGATTGGCGACTGGCGACGTGGGGGCTGCGATTCTCACTGGTTCTGGGGACGGATTTCGAGCCTGCCCCTGGGACCGCTGGTACGGACGTCGGTCAGCGAGCCACTGAATTGGAGTGGTCGTCCGCGCTGGTCGATGACAACGATGTCATAGTAGTAGTGACCGTCCGCGACGAGCCGGCCGACATCGTCCAGGCCATCCCATGTCATCCGCAATTGCGGAGTGTCCCAGCCGGCAAGTGTCCGGACGACTTCCCCGTACTGGTTCTTGATGAGGATTTGCCAGCGTTTGACGCTCGACCGCGTCATCAGCCGGATGTCCATCCAGAGCACGTTTTGCTTGTCTTCGGGCCTCGGACGGAACACGGCCGGCTGCGCGTCGATCCACACGCGGTAGCCGGCGAAGTTCAGAAACACGCCGACCTTGTGGGTCGGGGCGAGCGTATAGCCGGACTGGTAGTGGAGGAGGAACGCGTAGTCGGCGCCGACGGCCATCTTGCCCCATTGCTGGTGCACCCCGAGGCCGAAGCTGAGTTCGTTGGCGTCGAGGCCGACGCGCGGAATGAGTACGTCGGGCAGCACCTCGAACTCGATACCGCCGTGGGGCGAGAAGCTGCGGCGCGAGTTGCTGGTGAAGTCGGTCACGACGATGTCCGCGTCGAGCCGCACGCGGTCATTTACCAGCCGGACCGCAGCGCCGGCCCGCAGGCTGCGCGGGTAGCGCTCGGCGCTGTCCAAGAGAGTCAATGACGGCTGAATGACGTTCTGCAGCACCAGGCCGAAGCTGAAGGGCCGCGGCAGCGTCAACAGCGCCGAGACATCGGCGCCGAGCCCCACGCCTGAGTAGACGGCCAGGTTCTTTGAGATGAGCTTCAGGCTGCCGCCGAAGCCGAGATACTGCCAGGGGTTGTAGGCGTACGCGGCAACGAAGGCATTCTCCATGAAGAAGTAGGTTTCCTGCCTGAGGTTCTCGGGTGTCCGCGAGTCGATGCCTTCGGAGCCGAAGTTGAGAAGTGACACGCCGAAGGTCCCGGCCGACCGCGTGGGCAGGGCCCAGCCGACGTACTCGAGCCGGGCACCGTAGAGCTGGGAGTGCGCCATCAACACTTCCTGGGCGTTGAGCTGGTACAGCCCGGCCGGGTTGAAGTAGCAGGCCTGCACGTCGTCGGCGAGAGCCGTGAAGGCCTTGCCCATGCCGAGGCTGCGGGGCGCGATGGCGTAGTTCAGGAACTCGCCCGCAACACCGCCGGTAGCGACGGCCAGGTTGCATGCCGCCAGCCACAAGCCGCAAGCCAGGACATACCGCACGCCGCGAGTCCTGCTTGCGGAGCTTGAAGCTTTCACCACACCACCCCGACGCGGTACAGACCCTTGAAGTCGATGCCGGTCTGGAGCATGCCCAGGACCTGAATGAGATAGACGCCGCTGGCGACGCGTTGTCCCTTCTTGTTTCTTCCGTCCCAGTAGACCACGTTGTCCCCGAACATTGCGCCGGGCTCGCCCTGGTTGAAGCGCCGCCTCCAGACTTCGTTGCCGAACGGGTCGTAGATGGTCAGCCGGACTGCTGAAGCCCGATGCAGACTGTAGAAGATGAGCGTGCTTTCGCGGTTCACAATGCGACCGAACGGGTTGGGGAATGCGAACAGACTGTCGGAAAGGTGGCGCACATAGATGCCGATGATCGTGTCGGCGTCACCCGAGCTGATTTCGATCGAGTCCTGCTCCGATGCCGGGCTGGGCGTACACACGAAGTGGCTGGTGGCGTATCCGATGGTGTCGGTGAGAAGCGCTGGTTCGAGAACGTTTCCGGTGCCTAGAACCCGCACAAACTGAACAAGGGCCGCGACCACCGGGTCGCCGTTGGCGTCGCGGACGCGCACCTTCACTGCGGCGGTCTCGCCGGCACGGATGGTATCGGGCGTGAGCGGGTCGACTTCGATCGTCGTTCCGCGCGCGCGGACGTCGATGTAGGTGACGTAGGATTCCGCCTTGGTCGTGCTGTCGCGTACCCAGAGCGGGCGGTTGTCCCCGCGTTGGCTGAACCGGAACATGAACCCAACTGTGTCACGAAGCTCGGCAACGGCAGGCGAGCACGAGTCTCCTTCGCCAGACAACAAGTAGACTGGGTTTCCGGTTCCTGCCCGCGGGTTCCAGCACCTGTCACACGCGTACACGGTCACGTCGAAGGGATTTCGGAGATACTGCGGGTCCGGTGTCCCCGCTTTGCCCGGAGTGTTCCCGAGGGCTGAAGTCGTGTCGCCCGGCAGCACGGTCTCGCCGGGCGTGACCACCAGCATCTGGGTATAGGCACCGGCGGTGACGTCTATCGCTGAGGAGGTATCGGCAAGGAGCGAATCTTCCGCAGCCGGGCTGACATAGATGTGGCGCTGGCCGGCGGTGCGAAGGCTGGCGGTGAAGGAGCCGATCCCGTTCACCAGCTCACCGGCAGCCGGCAGCCGGCCGAAACGGTCATCCGAGCTCAGGTAGACACTATCGTCGAGGTCCACCTGGTTGTACCAGTCATCAGTCAGGTAGACCTCAAAAGAGAAGACGTCGCCTGCCGTATGACTGTCGGGACTGCCAGTGCGGCCGCCCGCGATACCCGGCGCTAGCTGCTCGCCGGGCAGGATGGTCACGAATCGCCGCGGGGCCCCGGTCGCGACCTCAATCTGGTTGCTCAGACCGGAGGCGGAGTCGTTGAAGCAGCGGAGCGACAGGTGATCGGCCAGCGTCACAGTGATGCTGGTATCGCACACGCCGTTGAAGAACTGCACCACTGCCGGCACCACGTAGGCTCCGAGCGAAGTGGAGAGGAACGCGGTCCCGTCATAGTCGTAGCTCGCGCCGTTCTCGTCCCGGGCGAGGAGGATGACCCGGAAGGGCTCACCCACATATTGAGGTGAGGGGATGGCCTGCCACTCGAACGAAGTCAGTCCGTCGGGATTGTGGTCAGGAATAGAAACGGGTTCAGCGCCAAACCCGGTGGGGCTTGCACTGAGCAGGAGCAGCAAACCCAGAGCCGTGCTCATCAGCCCTAGGATTCTAGCCATCTGTATTCTGCGTGTCAATGAGGATGGACGCAGGTTTGCGCTTTCGTCACTGTAAGGACGGAGTCCTTGCGGTCACGACACCCATTCTGCACTTGGTGTGCCATGGGCCGCTGCTTTGCTCACTTGGCCATTGCGAGGTTGGTGGCCTGGGGCTGACGAACCTGCCTTCCCCTGTGCAGGATTTTCACACGATTGCCAGCTTCCTGTACGAGCACTCCGTTCGGATACTCAGGCCGCCGGACGCTGCAACGGCGGCAGTCGTCCATGCTTGACTGGCGTGGTTGGGTGTCTAGTCTCCTGTCCTGTGGATCATGGCCGAGGATTCGGCGTGCGAACCGAGCCGGGAATGCGCCATGCGGCAGCAAGGGCCCTTGCTGCCGCGGCCGCCGGCATCATTCTGGGCCGGGTCTGCTCAGTTCCCGTCTGGGTGGTCATTGCTGGCCTGGTCGTCGCGGTCGCTTCAGCGCGGCTGACCCGTGGTTGGTCGCTGTACCTTGCGGTGGCCGCCGCCGCTCTGGTCTATGCGCAGTATCGCACGTCGGCTCCGGTTGACCCGCGGCTGTATGCGGTTGACCGGTTTGAAGGGACGATTGAGTCAGGCTCCGTGGCCGGGACTGCGCGCCGGGCCGTCGTTTCTCTGGCGCGGCCGTGGCGAGGCAAGGTTACTCTCTGGCTCAGGGACAGCACGCCCGTCCTCGAACCCGGCGATGTCGTGCGGGTATTCGGCCGCATCGACCCTCTGGCCTTTCCCCGCAATCCGGGCGTTTCCGACTTCAACTCAGTGCTTGCCGCCCGCGGCTTTGTAGGGAGCGCGAGCGCCACGACGGCCAACACAGTACTGCTCGCCCGGGGCAAAGGTCCGTTCCTGCTGAACCGGGTAGTCGCGCCGGTTCGTGCCTACATCTTCGGCGTTGTCGACCGGTTCCTTCCTGGTTCTGAAGGATCGCTGTTTGCCGGCCTGCTGCTCGGCGGGAGTCAGGGATTGCCCAAGGACGTGCAGGAGGCCTTCCGGGATGCAGGCATTGTCCACATACTCGCAGTCTCGGGCATGAACGTCAGCATCGTGGTCGGTGTCGTCTGGTTGATGCTTTCTTTGCTCGGGGTGCGCGGCTGGTGGCGGTTCGGCGTCGGCGTGGCGGGCGTTGTCTTCTACATGCTGCTCGTTGGGTTCTCCGGTGCTCCGATGCGTGCCGGAGTCATGGCAGTCGCGGTCATGCTGAGCGTGCCGACACAAAGGCGGGTGTCAACGGTCGCTTCCCTCTGTTCGGCCGGCATACTGCTGTTGCTCATCGACCCGGCGATGCTCTTCGATGCCGGAGCCCAGCTGTCGTTTGCCGCTACGCTTGGCATTGTTCTCGTTGCCGGGCCGGCGCAGCAGTTGGTGGGGCGCGCGGTTCGCCTGCGCAGGCTCGGCCGCTGGGTGCTGGCACCCGTTGTCGTCTCGGTGGCGGCGACTCTCTTCACGGCTCCGCTGCTTCTGCACCACTTCAGCCGGGTCCAGCCGCTGGCCTTCATGACCAGCGCTGCGGTCGTACCGCTAGTCGGCCTGGCGATGCCGCTGGGGATGATCGTCCTGATTGTCAACCTGGTCAGCCACTGGCTGGCTTCGGTCTTCGCCCAGTCGCTTTGGCTGGTGCTGTTCCTACTCCTGAAGCTGACCGTGTTCATGGGCAGGCTGGATTGGGCAATATGGGAACCGGGTTGCCTGCCCTGGGTCTGGGTGGCCTGGGCCTACGCGCTCGGTCTTCTGGCGCTGCGGCTCAGGAGGGAGCCGGTACGAGTCTGGTTTGCGGCGGTGCTGCTTGCGGGCTTGAGCGTGATGGCGTGGCAGAGTGCAACCAGGCGCCCGGTGAACTCAATGACCTTTCTCGACCCCGGGCAGGGAGACGCGATGCTGCTCGAAGACAGCCTCGGCCGCAGGGTCCTGTTTGACGCGGGAGTCAACCGCACCGGGGCCCTGCGCGACTACCTGCGCAGCCGCGGCATACATACGCTTGATGCCGTCGTTGTCACTCACCCTGACAACGACCACTATGGCGGTCTGCTTGACCTGCCCGAGCGGTTCCGAATCCGGCAACTGCTGGTGTCCTCGACTGAGAGCCAAGACCCTGACTACCGCGGCCTGCTCGCGCGGCTGCGCGAGCGTGGAACCGAGGTGGTCGTGGCCGGCAAAGGAACTCACCTGTCCGGCTTGGGATTCCAGGTTGACTTCATCTGGCCGGACGATGCGACCCGGGCGCAGTTCCTTGCCGGCACAGCGCGCACGAACGACATCTCGCTGGTCGCAACGGTTGCTCACGGTGAGTTCAGGATGCTTCTTACCGGCGACTTGGACAAACCTGACCTGCTTGCTCGTCTTGACGCTGGCGCGGACTTGCTCAAGTCGCCGCACCACGGCAGCCTGAGAGGGAACCCGGAAGTCCTGTACACCAAAGCACAGCCCCGCTACGTCGTGGTAATGGGACGCTACCCGACTCCGGCGAAGCTGGAGCGGCGGTTTGAGGGAACAGGAGTCAACTACATCAACACCCGAGTCGATGGAGCCGTAGCACTGCGGTTCGAGTCCGGACAGCCGGTTATCCAGCGCTTCTTCGGTCGGCTTCCATTCCCGGCCGAGTAGCGCAGGTCGATAGCAGGTGCGGATGATGGTCGCGATGCTCGATCCTCTGCATCGCGGCGGGGAGGGTTTCGGGCGGCACCCTGGGACTGCGAGGTGTGTAGAGGATTGACAGATGCAAGGTGGGTAGGTATGTGCTGCCTCTGTCGCGGGGTGCCGGCGGGTCTCCGTGCGGGCGAACTCTATCGTTGACAGGCATCGGCATCTGTCATATCATGAAGTCCGACGACAGGGGATGGCA
>JAFGRF010000296.1 GCA_016935295.1 Caldifarciminota bacterium
AGGTCCCGGCCTCCAGCCGGTAGATGTAGATGCCGGATGAAACCTGCCTGCCGGACGCATCCGTGCCGTTCCAGACGGCCGAGTAGTAGCCCGGCCCGGACTCGCCGTCCGCCAGCCTGCAAACCAGCGCGCCGCTCACCGAGTAGATCGAAAGCCGGACCTGGGTCGTCCGCGGTATTCCGTAGCGGATCGCAGTAGCACCACCGAACGGGTTGGGCGCGGCCCGGTCGAGGCTGAAGACCCGGGGCAGACCTCTGTCTTCCTGGATGCCTGAAGACGGGCGGACCACGACCGAATCTCTGGCCACGTCGTTGTCCGGGTTTGAGTCGCCGGCGAGCCCGGTGGAGCAGGTCACGGCATAGGCCCCAAGCTCCGAAGCATCCCAGTCCGCGAAGCTGACGGTATCAAGGCCGCCGGCAGCCAGAGTCAGCTGCACGCTGTCGCTGTAAACGGTCCCGATCGTGAGCCAGACACTGAGTGTCTCCTGCGAAGTTCCGTAGTTGCGTATCCTCGCCATGGGCGTGACCGTCGCGCCCGAATCCACGGAGTCGCCCGGCGCTACGATGGCGGCCGCGGAGACGTCATGAAACTCCACCTCTCCCAGTTCTCCGATTGCCGCGAGACCAAAGGACTGCGGGCCCTGCGGCACGTTCCTCGCCCTGACCACCACCTGCCACGTGCCGACTTCCGGGCTGTTGATGCGCGTGCATTCCTCGACGTTGAGGGAGTCGTTCACGCCGCCTGTAACCGAGTGGCCGCCCGAGTAGACGTTGCCCTTGTAGGGAGTACCGGTCGGCGTGTAGACGGTCAGGTCGAGGTCGTTGACGCAGATGTAGGCCGCGCGCATCGTGCCCGGGTAGTCGGTCCAGCAAAGGGTGACCCGAAACGGCTTCGCGCTGTCGGTGACGTTCACCGGAATGAGAACCGAATCGCCGGTTTCGAGCCCGAACGTGTCGTCGCGCACCCAGAGCATCGAGGTGTCACCGACGAAGTAGAGCGAGGAGTCGAGGTCGATGCGGCCCCAGCCGACGTTGTTGTCCGGCACGGTGTAGCCGCTGATGTCGTCGTCCGCCCCGACAATGGCGACGGCCTTGTTCAGGGCCGCGGAAATCTCCATCGGCGTGCCGGTGGCGGTGTCGCCGGTCGGATAGAAGCCGCGCCGGAAGTACTGGCGTATGAGCGCCGTCGCTGCCGTCATGTTGGGCGTGGCCATCGACGTACCGCCCAGCACCTTGTATCCCGACGGGTTCTGGTAGTTGGCCGAATTGATGTTGCTGCCCGGCGACACCAGTTGCGGTTTCCTCCTGCCGTCCGTGGTCGGGCCCCGGCTCGAGTAGTCGGCGAGGCCGCGGCAATCGGTGCCGTTTCCGGTCGCGCCCACCGAGATGATGTTCTTGGCGTTGACCGGGTGTCCCATCTGGTTCGCATAGAGGTTGCCCATGGAGTTGCAGTGCATGAACTTGCGGTGGCCCCAGACGAACTGGTCCGCGGTCATGTCGGTGAAGACATACGTGTTGTACGTGTCCTTGCGGGAGTAGCTCATCGAGTGATTGAGCACCCGCAGGCTGTCAACCGAGATGTCCAACCCTGAATCCGGACCGCGGAAAAACACGTTCATGTCCCAGTCGCCCGGCAGGCTGTTGAAATTCTGGAAGAACACCCGCGCGCCCTTGGCCAGCCCGTCATTCAGCGACGTGCCGCCGACTTCGTCATCCGAACCGCCGAGCGTGCACGTGGTGTGCGTGCCGTGCTCGCTCGAACCCTGGGTACCGCGGTAGGCAACTACCTTCCGGTGGTTGGGCCCGGGCGTGTTGTCCACCGTGTCACGGAACTGGTTGTGCGCGATGTTCATCGGCCCGTCGATGATCCCGACAAGCATCCCAGTACCGTCAAGGCCTTTGTGCCAGATGGTCCGGGTCGTGTCGGACGCCGAGTAGCCGTGCTGGACGACCCACTGCATGTTGGCGTTGTCCGGCGTCATCGGCGAGTACGGTTCGATCCAGTAGACACCGTTGAGCTGCGCGATGGCGGGTATCCGCACCGCGTCCACTTCAAGCTTCACACTCTTGTTCCAGGCATTGAACTCGGTCGTCATGTTGCCGGCACCGAGCGCGCCCAGTTCTTCGAGCAGGGCCTGCTCGTCTTCCTGGTAGTGGAACACGACGATCAGAGTCGGCCTGCCCTCGGCCTTCTCCAGCCCGGGGCAGAGCTTGAAGGCAGGCTGGTCGATGCCGACCCAGCGGACCTCGGGCAGCTCCTCAATGGTCGCCATGGCTGCGGTCGGGACCCGCGCCACAAACGCGTACCGTGGAACGTACCAGAGCAACTCGGCGCCGTGGCGCTCGACTTCCCGCTTCCACTCGGCACGAATCGGACCCGGAAACTGAATCATGCAGTAGGAATAGTCCACGGACAGGCCGGCCGCAGTGAGGCCCGGCGGAAGCACGGGCGTTTTCTCGAGCGGGTCGAAGATGTAGCCTTGCACGAGCTCGATTGTCATCGGGCCGGTCTCGGAAGCGGGCAGGCTGATCTTCGGCAGGCTGTAGGCGGCTGTCCACGCCGCCAATACGGACAGAACTAGCTTGGTCACTGGTATTATGCTCCTTGCAGTTGGTCGGACCGAGTCAGTGAGATTATACCAAACGGCGTGGTCGGAACAAGGAATGGACGGCTGCGGATGAGAAAGATGGAGATGACGTCAGCCTCCGGCTGCCGCCCTCTCGCACTGGTGCCTCTAGTAGACTTTCTGTCCGACCTTGACCGAGTACGTGTTCTGGCGGTACTCGACCTTGACGCCGTCGCCGGAAACTTCGACGATCCGGCGGCCCTCGATATCGTCGCCGGCTCTCAACCGTCGTTCACCTACGAGCGCGGTGCGCGAACCTGTGCCGTCGTCGATTATCGCTCGGAGCTCAGTCGGACTGCCGGTCGACCTTGCCCCGCCGCTGGTGTACCCGCCACGGGAACTTCGGGTCGTCCGTCCGCCGCTGGCCCGGGTCTCCTCCCTGCGTTGCTGTTTCTCCGCGCGGCGCTTGGCTCTCTCCTCGTCGCGCTTGGCCGTAGCGGCTCTGGCAGCACGCCGCGCCGGAGACCTCTTCGGCTTCTGGACCGTACCTGACTCGC
>JAFGRF010000297.1 GCA_016935295.1 Caldifarciminota bacterium
GCCTCGTCCAGGCCCTGGCCGGAGAGCCAGTGCATCCCCTCGAGCATCAGCGCCTTGGCGATGCCCCGGTTCCGGTACGGCTTCAGAACCCCGAGCGACCACAGCCCGGCGCGCTTTGCATTCAGTTGCTCGTTATCGCGCGGCGAGTAGCCGATCAACAAGTACCCGACCGGCTCGCCTTCGAGCCGGGCCAAGGTATAGCGCATCACGTAGCCCGCCGACTCCGCATTCCTTGCCCAGAACGCCGACTGCTCAACGGCAAGCTCGCGTCGCCCGAAGTGCTCACGGAACGCCTCGTTCGAGAGCCGGACCACCACGGCTATCTCCTCGTCCGACGTGCCAACCGTCTCAATTGCCGCCGCACGGTTCTCGCCGATGCCCGAGGGCAATCCGGCCAGGGGCCTCCGCATCTCGCTGAACCGGCGAACCGGCTCGAAGCCCAGCTTCTTGAGGAACGCGGTGCCGGCCTGGTTCCAGTCCGCGGCTCCGGACCGCACCCGCTCCAGACCCTGGGAGCGCAGGTAGTGCAGCGCCTGCCCGACCAGCGCCGTGCCGATACCCCGGCGACGGAACTCGGGCACCACCGAGGGCCCGCCCAATTGCCCGACCGGGTCCTTGCGCTTCGGGTCCACGTGGCCGCTGGCAGTGCCGACCGGCGTCCCCTCGACCTCGGCAAGGAACTTGCCGTCCGCGGTCCAGTCCGGCGCCTGCTGGTCGACGCGGTACATCTCGATGGTCAATGGTACGAAGTCAGGGGAGTCGGCCCAGGAAGCGTTCAGGATGGACAGCAGGACCTCGTCGTCCTGCCCCTGCACGTATGGCCGGATGCGCGTCCCTGCCATGGAGCATCATAGACAGATAGGGCAGACGTGTCAAATGGGTGGGAACCTGCTGTCTACGTGCGGAGGCACGCGGTTGAGCCGTCGGACGGCACCTGCCTGCGGCAGAGCATCATGAATCGCGTGGTCTGGCATCGGTCATAGGGGAGAGGGACCTGATGAATGGGCGAAGTCAGATGTCAGAGACTAGATGGCAGAAGGAAGAAGTGTGGAACGGAAGGGGTCGAGAGATCAAGTGGTCCAGTGGTCGAGTGGCCGGAAGCGGTCAGCTTGAGCTCGTGCTTGAGCTGCGACGCCAGTCGCTGATTCCGAACCGCTGTGTTCCCGAGACTCCTAGTTAGCGAGCGCCGTCTATCTTGCGGCGGTGATTCTCGTACCACAGAATGCCCATGACCCGGAGGAAGAACACGCGCAGCCACCACTTCCCGCGTTCCTTGGGGTCGGTTTCCTCCCGCGAGACACGGTGGAGCGTGAGAATCCAGTAGCGCGCCCAGGACAATTACCCCGAACAGCAACACGAAGAGCACCACGGTTCCAACCGTCTTCATCTCACACACCTCCTGTTGACACGGTCATGCCTCGATTCTAGAGCCCGCGGGCCAAGGTGTCAAATCGGCGGGCGGAATCGGGGAGAGGCATATGGTTCCTCAGTCAGCCACTGCAACCTGCGAACTGGAAACTGGAACCTCGCGCCAGCGGCGCGCGATGTCCCGAAGCTTCCCGAAATGGGGTGCCTGTCCCTGATTGTCCTCAGTCGCTACCGGGCGACTGGTTGGCATCGCGAGCCAACGTCGGTGACGAAATGGACTCGGGATAAGCGCAGCCGACTTCGTCCCAGAAACGGCGCGAGGCCTTGCGGAAGTAGGCCACAAGCGCCTCGGGCGACGCGCCTCGCGTGTCTTCCATCACTCGCTCCTGCAGGCGGTCCTTCAGTTCGAGCGTGTGCAGCCCGGGGTCAACCGGGTACTTCCGCCATAGCGGACTACTCATCGAAGCTCACCTCCTTCGGGCTCACGATGGTGAGCAGTCCATAGCCGCTCAAGAGGTTCACCTGATTGTAGCCTTTGATCTTGTCCAGTTTCACGATGTGCCTGAAGTTCCACGACACGATGGCGTCGGCGCGCGCCACTGTTGCAGAGGCCACGTGGCGACAGTCTTCCAGCCATGCTTCCGGCACAACTCCGCGTGCTACGTACTCGCGCGCCAGAGCTTCAACCTCCGGCGAGAAGGTGATTCGTTCCCGCGCCCTGTCCGGCAGTTCGGCGAACAGCAGGCGGACCGGCTCGGGCGCGCCCAGCAGTTCGGCCTCGACTAACTCGGAGAACAAGAGCCGCGCCTGCCCGGACATCACTGCGTCTATGACCCGACGCGAATCCTCGGCGAACTCAGCATCGAAACACCCGCCAAAGACCGACGTGTCCAGGTACAATCTCCAAGGGGGCTTCGTCATCGCTTCACCGCCATGTCTGTACTATACCAGTTCCGGCTGTGCGGGCAAGCACTTCGGGTTCGCAGTATCCTGTCCGGGACCGTAGCTGTCCTCCGCAAGCTGCCGGCCGTTCGCTCTCATAATGCCGTCAGCCGCGAGCTGTCAGCTGGTTTGCGCTTGGGCTGGCTGCTGCCTGGCGACGCAGTCGCCTCCGCCAATCTGAAATCGACAATCGGTCGGTAAGGGATCGAGGGATCAAGGGACCAAGGGGTCCAGTGGTCAAGTGGCCGTAAGCGGTCAGCCGGCTTGGGCTTGGGATTGTGCTTGAGCTTGGGACAGCCGGGGGCTCCAAGCTGCAGCGGCTAGGTCCGCAGAATCGAGACGACGCGGTCCACGACCTCGGAGGGCTTCGCCGGGACAAGGGAGCCGACACGGTAGAGCACAATGGTATGGTCGGCCGTGAATAACCGGTTGGGTCGGATGTTGCTTTCAAGTCGAAGGCCGCCCTGCGCGAAGTCAGCGTCACTCAGGCCGACCGCGTAGCCGTCCGACACGGTCCGGCTGGTTATCTGGCACAGTATCAAGTCGTTGCCTTCCAGCCCGGCCAGAACCAGGGCGGGCCGTCGCTTGGCCTGCGTCAGGTCGGAGAAGGGGAACGGCACAACCACCACGTCACCTTTCAGAGGTCTTGCCATGCCTCGTCCTCTTCCGGACGCAGCCAGTCCTTCTTCAGTGAGGACTCACTCGCGACCGCAGTAGTTATGCCATCCCGCGCGATCCGTGCCTGCAAGAAACGGATGAAGTCTGTGACTTCGTCCAGCACGGAGTCAGGAACACGGTCCAGTTCCTTCAGAATCGATTCACGTTTGGTCATACCAGTTCAGTTCCTGCGCAGCGGTACAAGATAGGCGCACCGTTGCGTCCTGTCAAGCCAGTCCCAGCCGCGGTCAGCCGGCTTGCGCTTGGGCTTGAGCTAGCTGTGGGTTTGCGGCCTGGAGCTCCACTCAGTCGCGCTCGGTCAGCCGGACTGCTACCTGCTACCTTCCTAACTGCTCACTCGCTGCCTGCGGCAGCGCGATGTCCCGAAGCTTCCAGTACTAGGGTGTCTGTCCCTGGATGCCCCTGGTTGCCCATCGGACGCAGGACCGAAGGGCGGAAAAGAACTGGGCAAATAGCGTGAGACAACCAGCAGACATAACTGCCATACTATCGACGGGTTAGGCCCGTTTGCAGGTCCGGGAATTCACATATAGGGGTCGCCTCCCGGGCTGCATTGCAGTGAGCATTGCAGCATCAACTCAAAGGAGCAATGACCGGTGCATTGAAAGGTGCA
>JAFGRF010000298.1 GCA_016935295.1 Caldifarciminota bacterium
AACCGCCGATGCCCCCCCCGACATCGGCGCGACAGTTCTGGATGATGCAGTTGCTGATGGTCGGGCTGCTGTATTCGCAATAGATCCCGGCGGTCTGCGCGTTCTGGATGGTGAAACCCGACAGAATGCTGTCGGCGCCTTCGCCGCCGCGGAAGTAGAATCCCCGGTGGCCGGCGGAGACGTTGATGATCGTGCTCTCCGGACCGTCCGTGCTGCGCAGCGTAATGGCCTTGCCGCCAAACTCGATGTCCTGGTTGCCCGGGCCGGAATAGGTGCCCCGGCGGACCTCGATGACGTCTCCGTTGACCGCCGCGTTGATAGCCGCCTGAATCGTGCCGGAGCCCTGACTGACATAAATCGTCGCCGCCTGTGAAGACAGCGAAACATCGAGATTGTCGATTGCGGCGCGCGTACCGGAGAAGCGGATGTAGGCGGTTCCCGACACCGACTCGATCGGAATCTGCCGCCGGCCCGCGTTCAGCGGCTGCGCCACCGACCAGGCCACTCCGTCACCAGAGGTCGAGTACAGCAACTGCCCCTGTTGCGGGTACTGCGAGATGGTCGCGGTAGTCGGGAAGGACACGTCCACGGTCAACCACCCCTTGACCACCCTTTGCGTGCGGACCGTGGTGATCGGGAAGCAATAGCCCAGCTCGGCAAGCTGGTTCTGATACCCCATGAAAGCCAACTGCCGGCTCCCGCCGGTTCCGACGTAGAACAGGTACGGCCCGGGTGGCGGGGTCGCCTGGTCCAGCCAGAACAACGACTGGATGCAACTGTCTTCCTTCGCGTCATCGGCGGAGAAGCTGTCGGTGTACCTGGAATCGGCACCGGCCGCAGCCCCGGCGAGAATCGCCGTCAGCAGCGCTATCAACCCGAATTGTCCGAAACCGAGCCTGGTCATAACGTCACACACAGGCGCCGACTTAGCAGCGCCGCGAATTCGAGAGGACCCCGGGAGGCGCCGCAACGGCGCTCCCGGAGCCGGTGGGACATCATCGTGCATTCCGTCTTTGCCGATGGCGATCCAGGGACAAGGGACTCCCTCCTCAGGGCTCTTGTCTCCATTGCGATACGACGATCACGAGCGACTCCCTTCCTCCAGCATTGACCGGACGCTGCACTCCTTGCACGGCGCCCGCACCATGTCACCAACATCCCCCTCGATACCCATACCGCCTTGACGCGAATGCCTTCGGCCTGCGCAGAAGGCACAAAGACCGCGTGGGTCCCTGCCGAGACAGCCACAGGCCCATCCACACGCGGAGAGTTCTCTGTCGCCCCAATCGACGGATCGCCGACTTCTGTACGGCTAACTGGGGCGCCAACCACCCTTATCCTCGGCGAAGCTACATGACAACAGATGTCAGGACTGGAATGCCTCGACGCCGCGAAACCACGCGCCACCGCAGCAGCGCCGGTCCTGCCAACATCAATCATCCGGTTCCTTGACATGATAGATCCCCATACTCCCAAGAGAAAAAGGATTCGTATTCAGACCCGACTACTTTCTAACGACACCTCTGACGATGCTACTACACCACAAGCGCTTGTATCTTCACAGGGAAAATCGGTCGATGCTTATCAGTCGTTCAGGGCCGCATGCGCCAGCCGAGCCAGCCACGTAATGCCCGTGCTCTTCTGCAGCGTGGCGCCGCTGCGCTCACCGGCGGGCGCGGCGAACTCGCCCGAGACGGCGTCGACATCCTGAAGGTACTCGAACTCCAGATGTCCCACCGAAGCGCCGGCCTTGATGAACTCGACCGCCTTGACGAGGTCGGCTTCCAGATCGATAGTGTAGACCGCGCTGATTGCGTCCAGGGCCACTGTGACTTCCACGTCGCGCCCGTTCTCCAGAAGGCGGGTTTCGAACGACGCCCTCTGCTCGGCGGCATCGCGTCGCACCGTGTCGATGGTGTGCAAACCCATCCAGGGCCGAGCCAGGCCTTGGAAGAAGCTGCCCTGCGGGAACCGCGCTACGTGATTGCCTTCGGCGTCGAGCTGGATGGCGCCGGCGCCGCCGTCAACCATCGTCAGCGCGTCGCCGACCTGGATTCTCAGCCACGGGGTGTACCGCTTGCACGTCGCATAGACGAAGGGAACCCGGCCGCTGCCGGTGACGGTCTGGCCACCGATAGCGCCGCTGACCCTGAAGTACGTCCATCCGCGCAGGTGCATGGCGTCGCGATTGTCCAACGTGTGAACGCCCGCTGCCCAGTCGTTCTGGAAGTAGCCTTCTTCGAGCACGATGTCGTGAGGCACGACAATCGGGCGGCTCACGTCCAGTTCCTCATCTTCACTGCGGTCCACAACCACAAGGAGATCTCTTCGACTCGTTTGTGTCGGCGAAACCGTCTGCATGTCGCCGGTCTTGCCCTCGACACGTGAGAGGAAGCTCGACAGCGCCCGGCTGTCCGTCGGGAACCTCACCACGCTCAGATCGGGCTCCCAGACATGGTAGTTATTGATCGTGACGACCCCGTCGCGCTGGCTGTAGTTGGCCTCTCCGTTCTGGAGGACCAGCAGCGACGAAGCGGCGCCGGCTGCACCCTGGTCAACACGGACCATGACAGGCCCCTGCGACCCCTCGGGGAAGTAGTACCAGAACTTCTCTGACGTACTCGATGCCCCGAGCGGGCTGACGACCCTGGCCCCCCTGGTCGGTGCAGCCGCTCGGTGATTGGCATCTTTACCTATCAAAGTGGAGGTTGTGGCAACGGTCCCGACGGCCAGTGCGCCGGCGGCCGTCAAGGAGACGATCGCGGTCTTGGTGGTGGCCCATCCCGCCAGGCCGGCCACGACACCGACCTTGGTGGCGGCAGCCGGAACGGTGAGCTGGGCCGCGGCGGCCCGGCTTGGAGCGGTCATCTTGCCGAAGATGACCAGGGCTGCCAGGAGCGAACCTTTGCCGAACCCGTTACGGGAAAGCTCTTTCTGAAGTGATTTCTTGGCGCGGACGAAAAGCATACGCGTGCTGAATTCGCTGCAACCCATGGAATCGGCAATTTCGGCATAGGACATACCATCGTAACACCGCATGACCAACACGGCCTTATGACGGGTCCGAAGCCTCTGCATGGCCTTGGAGACGATCTGCTTCAGCTCCAGGCCGACCAGGTTCTCCAGTCCACCCTGACGCTCCTGCATGGGTCCACGACGCCTTTCTTCCGCAGCCATTGCGTTACGCTGAGTTCGTTCGGTTCGGTAATGGCGGTGCAGCTTGTTGGTGGCGATGCCGTACAGCCAGGACCAGAACCGATCTCTACTCTTCAGTTTGCCCAGTACTCTGCACATCTCTAACAAGCTCTCCTGTACAATTTCCTGTGTCAAATCCTCTTGTTGAGTCAGGCGGTAGACGTATACCCGCAGCCGGTCCCTGGCAAGGGTCGCCAGCCGGTTGAGGCACTGCTTGTCGCCTCGCTGGGCTTGCTCAACCAGTTCGATGGTATCCATTTGCCCATCCATACAGGGCTGCCTGACTGTTTGGGTCGTAATCATTTCGCTATCAAGTGCCATTATAACGGATTTCTATAACGTTTTTTTTTGCTCCGAGCGGTTTTTCGACATTTCTCCAGGCAGTTTCGCCGCCCACGCCGG
>JAFGRF010000035.1 GCA_016935295.1 Caldifarciminota bacterium
CGTCCGTCCGACTCGGTCGGGCTGGCCCTGCGCTGCGAGGCGCCTATCTACGTTGCCGAACCGGTAATGGAGAAAGCCGGCCAGTGGATTACGGCCCAGGACGAAGACCGGCTCAAAGAACTGCGCGCGAAGATGCGGACGATGAATCCCGAAGACTTCGGGAACTACCGGATGTAGCCAGTGCCGAGTGCCGAGCGCCAAACGCCTGACGAGAAGGCCAATTCGGAATTCGGACTTAGGAATTCGAACTTGCTTCGTGGGATAGATCGTCTCGAGACCGAGGCCGAACTCCAGGCCAAGCTCGAGAAGTCACACAAGACCGGCAGGCCCCTGCGGGTGAAGCTGGGCATCGATGCCTCGGGCCCGGACATCCACCTGGGATTTGCCGTGCCCCTTCGCAAACTCCGCCAGTTCCAGGACGCCGGCCACCTCGCGGTGCTCATAATCGGCGACTTCACCGGCTCTATCGGTGACCCGAGCGGTCGTTCCAAGACGCGTCCCCAACTCACCGACGAGCAGATTCAGGCCAACATGGAGCGGTACAAGGAGCAGGTCTTCAAGATCCTCCTGCCCGACCGCTGCGAGTTCCGCTACAACTCCGAGTGGTCCAAACCTATGGGTGGCGCCGACATCATCAAGCTCGCGGCGAAGTACACGGTCGCTCGGCTCATCGAACGCGAAGACTTCAAGAAGCGCCTCGCCGCCGGCGACCCGATTCACGTCCACGAACTTCTCTACCCTCTGTTCCAGGGCTATGACTCGGTCGCGGTCAAGGCCGACATCGAACTCGGCGGCGCCGACCAGTACTGGAATCTGCTCGTGGGCCGCGAGTTGCAGCGCGAGTTCGGCCAGGAACCCCAAGTTGTCCTGACCATGCCTTTGCTCGTCGGGCTCGACGGCGTCCAGAAGATGTCCAAGTCCTACGGCAACTACGTCGGCATCACCGAACCGCCGCGCGAGATGTTCGGCAAGCTGATGTCCATCGCTGACACCATGATGCTCGACTACTTCCGCCTCTGCACCGACCGGCCCGAGGCCGATGTCGCCGAACTCCAGAAGCGGCTGGCTGGAGGCGAGAACCCGCGGAACATCAAGGTGGAACTGGCCAAGGATGTCATCGCGCTCTACCACTCGCGTGCCGCTGCCGAAGAAGCCGCGGCCGAATTCGACCGAGTCTTCCGAGACAAGCAGATCCCGGACGAGATGCCCGAGTTCCAGGTTCCGGCCGAAGGCACCAACATCATTGACCTCGTGGTCGCTGCCGGGCTTCTCCCCTCCAAAACCGAAGCCCGCCGCAAACTGGTCGAGGGTGCCTTCTACCTCGACAACGAACGCCTGACCGACGCCGGCCTGCTCGTCAGAGTCACAACGCCTGCCGTCCTCAGATTCGGCAAGCGCCGCTTCCTCCGTCTGGTTCCCTAGCACAAGCGTAGGCCCGGCGCGGGACACAACCTCAAAATGGGGACTGTACCGGATTGCGGCCGCGTCCGCGCGGCCGGGGACTGTCCCCATTGTGGAGTGCATTATGTCCCAAGTCCAGCACCTCGGGTCGCGTTTGGCACGACCAGCCGCAAGTCGCGCTCAGAATCGTCCTGCGAATCCTCCCACAAATCCTCGTCTGAGTCCCTCTGCACGTCCCTCCGGAAGTCACATTCAGGGTCGTGCCGAGAACCGCGCTGCAGGTCAGACTGGCAATCGCCGTGCAAGTCCCTCGGCAAGTCGTACTCCCAGTCCTCCCGCATGTCGCGGAAGAAATCGCGCCGGGAACCACCATGAGTGTCCTTCTGCAGGTGCCCGTCCGAACCACGGTCCGAACCGTCCCGGGAACGGTTCCCGAGGTGATTCCCAATATCACCGCTTAGGCGTTACATTGTCTCTGTAACTGGCTGTTGATCAGATAGTTATCTCGCCTGGATATCCCGTAAGTGCACGGAAAACGCCTTGTTGCCGGCAGAACTGTGAACCGCGCCTGGATACGCGAAACTCAGGGCTCTGGGAGCCTACCGGTGGAACGCGCTCTTCCGCTATCGCCGACCACTACCGCGTGATCACAACCTTGCGGATTCCGGCTCCTCCCTGCTCTCTGCTCACTCCTCCCTCACGCACGAAATACACCCCCGGTGCCAGCGCCCGGACGTCGTTTGCGCCAGGCACGAGGTCCATGACCTTGCGTCCAGCCGCATCAAGCAGTGAGGGCTTGGGACACGATCCCAAATGTCGGGCACTTGGGTCATGTCCCGCGCCGTCCCGCGGCAGGAAGAGCACCCCGCGGACGATGGTCGGTGCCGGCTTCGCCATAGCCGGCAGTTCATCCGGCGTCTCGATTGCCGACGTCGCCGTATCCCGGATAACCGACAGGCTGGAGCCGTTCTGGTTCGCCACGTATGTGCGACGGAAGTTGTGGGCGCATACTGCTGCGACCGGCCCGGACCCGACTCTGACCAGCTTGACCGTTGTATCCCGCTGGCAGTCCACAACGGCGACGTGGTTGTCGTGTGCGCTCAGGCAGTAGAGCCGGTCGGCAACCGAGTCATAGGCGAAGGCCGACGGCGACACGGTGAGGTCGATCGTAGCCACGGGCGTCTCGGTGTTGCAGTCAACTACCGTAACGGTCTTGTCGCTGGAGTAGCCGTTCGCGCAGTAGAGTTTGTTGTGACGCTCGTTGTAGAACAACGCCACAGGGTTTCGTCCGACCGGGATTATGTTGACGACTCGAAGGGCCGCGCCGTCGATGACGGCAACCGCGTCGTTTTCCCGGGTGGTGCAGTAGACCAGATTGGCGCCCGGGTTCAGACTCAGGTCATGCGCCATGCCTCCGACCGCAATGCTGGCAATCATGCTGTCGCGGATTGCGTCGCACACGACGACGTGCGCATCATCCCCCGTGGCGCAGTAGACGCGTGCCCGGGTCGGGTCCGCAACCAGCGCTGTGATTTCGTAGACCGGCACCGGGATGACTGCGGTCAGGCTTTCAGCTTGGAGATCGACAGCCGCGACCCCGCCGGTGACGGTGCACCACACCTTGTGCAGTATGGTGTCCATGCAGAGGCGCTCCGGTCGCGGCCCGACCCGAACAGTCCCGACGACGCTGTCCCCGTTGCAGGTGATGATGCTTAGCGTGGAGTCCCGGTTGTTGGCGCAGACGACTAGTCCCAGCGGCCGGTCGTATGCCAGCGCCACCGGGTCACGACCCACCGGAACCGGGCCCAGAACCTGGTTCGCGATGGTGACAACCTCGACCGCGGCCTCGCTCCGACCCGCGCAGTAGATTTTGTGCGACGACTTGGCCCAGCATACCGCGACCGGCTCAAAGCCCAGCAAGATGCGCTCTTCTACCTTCCTCGCGGCCGGATTGAAGACCGTCACGTGTCCGTCCTGCAGGTATAATCGATTGCGCGTGGGATTGTAGCATATCGCTCCCGGCATATTCCCGACCGCGACACTGACGAAGAGTGAATCGCCCTGGCCGTCAATTGCGACTATGGTGTCGGAGTTCATGCCACACCACACCAGGTTGTCGGCCGAATCGCAGACCATTGTCCTCACGTATCTGCGCGGCACCCGGCCGAGCAGCGTATCGCCCTGCCCATCGATGATACAGATGCCCTCGCCGTCATCGCAGTAAAGTTTGTTGGCCACCGGATTGAACGCGGCGGTTTCGACCCCGCCGGGCAGGGTGATGATGCCAAGAACCGTGTCGCCGGTGCAGTCGATGACGGTCACGGAAGCACCCCAGGAACAGCAGTAAAGCTTGTTGCTGACACTGTTGTAGACAAGTTGGGCGGGTATGCCGCCAACCGGAATGCTGTCGATGACGCTATCCACGGTGCAGTCAACTACGAAAACTGTCCCGTCGAGGTACGACAGAACGTACACCTTGTTGTCGGCCGGGTCACAGCACACCGTAGGCTGATAACCTATCCCGAATCTCAGCCTGCTGACAACAGAGTCGTTCACGACGTCGATAATCACCAGGTATCCGGACGTGTCGTGGGCCGGGACGTACACGCGGTTCACCACCGGGTTATAGCAGATACCGCCGCCGTTCGGTGAGGTGATATGCTTGAGGTCGCGGCCCGTCGCGCCGTCAAGCACAAAGGTGGTGGCGCCGGAGTTGCCGCCTCGCCAGTAGAGCTTGTTAACGTGCGAGGCATAGCATGCGGGGCTACGGAGACCTCTGGTATCGACGTGTGCAAGCAGGCGGTCCGAGAAGCCGTCAACAATCGCCACCCCGTTCTCGCAGCCCACGAACAGGAAGTTGTTGCCCGGATTGTAGA
>JAFGRF010000299.1 GCA_016935295.1 Caldifarciminota bacterium
ACACCGCGACAGCTCGTATGAGCAGTTTCTGCGCGAGGTGGTGGACGTGTTCGTGGCTGATGAATCCCGGAAGCCGGCGTATCTTGCGTTTGCAAGAGAACTTGCAGTTGGAGTATGTTCTTCGTGCTTGTTCATCGACGATCGTCGCGAGACGCCGTTGTCAATTCAAGCCGACGCAAGACGGGAGGACCGAAAAGAACCGACAAGTCAGTGTGAAGCGAACATCAGGGATAACTACCATGGCATGGCCAGGTTAAGCCCGGTCACAAGTGCGGGAATTCGCATATAGGGGTCGCCTCCCAGGCTGCATTGCGGAGAGCATTGCAGCATCAATTCAAAGGAACAATGACCGGTGCGTTGAAACGTGCAATGAACGGAGCATTGAAGGGTCCGATGTCATGAGCAATGCTCCGAGCAGTTTGTCTAGCGATGCAAGGTCCGATGATTTGAGCAATCGAGAATCCAGCTTGAGGTCGGGTTAAGTGTCCAGTTGAGGGTCCAGTTGCAGGAGCAATGCACTATGCAATGGACGATGCGATGAGAGTTCCGATGCGAGGAGCGATGGAAGGTGCATTGCGGGGAGCATTTCGGCGAGGTTCGAGTCTGCGGTTCACGCGCCTGACGCAGAGCCGAGCAGCCGGTCATCGGGCCGACGCCTCGAAAGAGGCCTTACGCTCCAGGCCATCCGCACCGACGTCTTCAACGTGGCTGCGCCGCTGCCGTGAGACGGCCTGGCGGAAAGCGGGGACAGTCCCTCAGAATCGCACAGGGCCCTGCGAAGGGACAGTCCCCGTTTTCCGCGGCTCGGTCTCGAAAGCGGGAGGGAATCCGCTGCCGATTCTTGCCCGCGCTTGACTCGCGGAGTTTCGTCAGTAGAATCCGCTATGGTAACGCTGTACGCAACCGGCATACCGCGTACCATGCCGCCCTGCGAAGGGGCGGTTTCGCTTTCATGGTGTCTTCTACCGATCAGGAGGTGTGAGTGAGCATCAGAGAGTCTCTGACCTTCGATGACGTTCTGCTGCTGCCGCAGAAGTCGAGAGTGCTTCCGAACGAGGTGGATACCGAATCGTATTTCACGAGGGGGATTCTGCTCAAGCTGCCCCTGGTGAGCGCGGCCATGGACACCGTTACCGAATCGCGCATGGCAATCGCCATGGCCCAGTCCGGCGGCATCGGCGTGGTGCACAAGAATCTGTCGGTCGAGGACCAGGCCGCTCATGTCGCCAAGGTGAAGCGGGCCGAGTCGAGCATGATTGTCGAGCCGATTTCGATAGCCCCGGACAAGACCATCGCCGAAGCTCGCGAGTCGATGGCGCAGTACGGGATTTCCGGTCTGCCGGTAGTGGACGCGAGGATGCGGCTGGTCGGTATCCTGACCAAGCGCGACCTGTTGTTCCAGGATGACTGGAAGCTGCCTGTCGCCAGGGTGATGACGGCCGAAGGGCTCGTTACTGCGCCCGAGGGTACGACGCTGCGGCGCGCGCGAGAGATACTGCGGAAGCACCGGGTCGAGAAGCTGCCGATAGTCGACCGCCGGAACCGGCTCAAGGGGCTGATTACCACCAAGGACATTCTGAAGCGGGCGGAGAACCCGAAGGCGACGCTCGACGGCAAGCGGCGGCTAAAGGTCGCGGCCGCGGTCGGCGTGGCCCGGGACGCGTTCGCGCGGGCCGAAGCGCTGGTCGAGGCTGACGTTGATGCCCTTGTCATCGACACGGCTCACGGTCACCAGGACAGAGTGGTCGAGACCGCGCGTGCTCTCCGGCGCAAGTACCCGAAGCTGCAGATTGTTGCAGGCAACGTCGGCACTGCCGACGGGGCGCTGGCCCTGGCCGAGGCCGGATGCGACGCCGTGAAGGTCGGGGTCGGGCCTGGGTCAATCTGCACGACGCGGATTGTCGCCGGCGTGGGCGTGCCGCAGTTGTCGGCCATCATGGAGTGCGCCCTGGCTCTGAAGCGGCGCAGGATACCGGTTATTGCCGACGGCGGGGCACGCTATTCCGGAGACGTTGCCAAGGCGCTGGCGGCGGGAGCCGGGACCGTGATGATGGGGAACCTGCTGGCCGGGACCGACGAGAGCCCGGGCGAGGACGTGCTGCTCGAAGGCCGGCGCTACAAGGTCTACCGCGGCATGGGTTCGCTCGACGCGATGAAGAAGGGCTCGGCCGACCGCTACTTCCAGGAGAACCAGGCCAAGCTCGTACCCGAGGGTATTGTCGGCCGCGTGCCCTACCGCGGCAGCGCCCGTGAGGTGCTGTTTCAGTTGGACGGTGGAGTGCGGGCAGCGATGGGGTTCTGCGGCGCGGGCACTATCCCCGAGTTCCGACGCAAGGCCAGGTTCGTGAAGATAACCGGCGCGGGCCTGCGCGAGAGCCATCCGCACGACGTAACCATCACCAAGGAAGCGCCCAACTACGAGGCGCCAGATTTCGACTGAGACAGGATGTCGCTGCCGTCAGCGCCCGCGGCTGTCGAGCAGGGCGGCCAGCTCTTTGTCGAGCCGGTAGTGGTGGCTGAGCAGCCGGCCATCAAGCACAAGGCCGAACACGCCGTAGGGTGAGGGGGCGCGCAGCCGGACTTCGGCGGCCCTTCGGAGATCGACCACCCTGGCTTTGAGGCCGCGGGCCTGGGCGACCCTGAGGGCGTGGTTCACGCCGTCATCCAGGTACGGGCATTGGTCGGTACGGACAATCGTGAGTCCCGTACCGAACCGTTTTGCGCGGGCCTCCCAGTCTGAGGGCAGGGAGGGGAGAGGATCTTTGCGGAATCGCAGGGCCATCAGCTCGAAGTCCGGCTCGGCCCGGGCTGCGGTCTCGAAGCCATGGCGGGAGAGGAAGCCTGGGCTCAGGAGCCAGTTGCCCTTGCGCGTGAGCATGGCAACACCCTTCATGCGCCGCCGCTTCGCGTCGGCGATGCATTCGGTCAGCAGCCGGCTCGCGTAGCCCTTTCCCTTGCTTGAACCTACCACCCAGAGGCAGTGTATGAACATGTAGCCGGCGGCATGAACCGGCCGCCAGGCATACTCGCCCGGCAGGTACTCGATGAAGCCCCGGCCGCCTTGTGACTGGTCGAGCAGGCGGATGACGAGGCCCTCGGCAAACCGCTTCTCCAGCCAGGCCAGCTTGCGCAGGTAGCCCGGGTTCCGGGGTTGGCTCATCTTGCAGAAGAAGCCGAGTTCGTGGACGTTTCGGGCGGATACGATGAGGGTATACATGTCGGCACCGATGGTCGAGGACCAGGTGCACGGCCATTATCATGTGGTGCCTGCAGCGGGTCAAGTCGGCCTGTGGTCCGATTTCGGCGAGCGCTTGACAGCACGCGGGAGCCTACTACAATCGTCTCGTCTCCTGGGCACGACTGACCTGGCGTGCTGCCAGATGAGATGGCCGGCGGGCGGTATCGGTACGGCCACGCTACATGGGACCCGGCGCGGCTGCGACAACTGCCGGATGATGGAGAAAGGGTAGGGCCCGAGTAGGGAGGTTCAGATGCAGAGAAGGACCGTATTCGCAGGTCTGGCCATTGCCCTTTGCGTATCAGTTGCGCTGGGCACACTGGACGTAGCGGTGGAGATAGTGAGCCCGACAGGCAGCCAGGCCCCGGGACTTGTGTCTGTGGTGGTGTTGTTGACCAACGTGGGCGACGAGGCGGCGAACGTGCCACGGGTGGACGTTACGATAGCGCCAAGCGGGTATCAGGACTACCGGGAGAATGTGGCGGTTGATGTGGGTCGGAGCCAGCCGGTGTCGATGAACTCCTGGAACTACGCGGGCGGCGTCGAGAACTGCATGGCATATATCACCTATCCCGATGACGTGAACCACAGCAACGACACGGCCGTCGTTGTCGTGGGTGGCGGTGGAGTTTCGGACCGGGCGGAAAGGGAGCTCGGTGCCGGGATGGGCCTGACTTTGTCACCGAGTCCGCTTGCTGGCAACGTCGTCCACGTCGAATACAGCCTGAACCAGGCCGGTCCGGCGAGTGTCGTTCTCTTCGACGTCCGGGGCCGCGTGGCCCTCAGGCGCGACTTCGACGGAAGCCGCAGAGGAGACCTCCCGCTGAACCTGACTGGTCTGAGCGGCGGAGTCTACATCGTGCGGCTGACCGACGGTCGGTCGTCAGTCACGCAGAAGTTGGTCGTCCAGCGCTAGGAGTAAGGAAAGGGCCCAGAGGACTGATAGGGTCCTTCGCAGAGAGAATCGGGGCGGCCGAGAGGCCGCCCCGATAGGGTAGAGGCTTTGGACACGATCCCGATTCCTCAGTGGAATCGGGTCATGTCCCGCGCACGTCAGGATGCGGGCGCTGGCGGGATGAAGCCTTCTTTCATCAGCGTCTGCGTGGTCTCGCGGGCGTGCTTGATGGTGGCCGTGGCCTTCTTGAGCAGTTCGTCCCGGGTCATGGTGATGCGCGCGACGCCCTGCTCGATTGCCTTCATGCCGACCGCCACTGCTTCGCGCGGGTAGACTTCCCAGTCGTCCATCGTCGGGACGAGGTAGTCCTGCTTGAGGCCGCGGTCCTCGGCGACCTTGGCCAGTTCGAGCGCGGCCGCGATGCACATCTCGTCGGTGATGGTCTTGGCGTTGACGTCGAGCGTGCCGCGGAAGATGCCGGGGAACCCGAGCGAGTTGTTGACCTGGTTGGGGAAGTCGGAGCGGCCGGTCGCGACCACCGCGGCGCCGGCCTCGAGCGCCTCCCACGGCCAGATTTCGGGGATCGGGTTGGCGCAGGCAAAGACGACCGCGTCTTTGGCCATGGCGCTTATCCACTCAGGTTTGACCGTGCCCGGACCGGGCGTGGAGAGGGCGATGAGCACGTCCGCGTCTTTGATTGCGTCGACGATCGTCCCGCGGACGTCCCACTTGTTGGATATCTCGCACATGTGCCACTTTTCCTTGAAGTCCTTCTGGAGCTCGGTCCGCCCTTTGTGGAGCGTTCCCTTGGAGTCGCACATGATGGTGTTCTCCGGCGTAACGCCGCCTTTGATACAGACGCGGGAGATGGCGATGTTGGACGCGCCGGCGCCGAGGAACACAACTTTGACCGTGGCGATGTCCTTGCCGACGAACTTGAGGCCGTTGACGAGGCCGGCGTAGGTGACGGCAGCGGTGCCCTGCTGGTCGTCGTGCCAGACCGGTACGTTCATCTCGGCGCGCAGGGTATCGAGGATGCGGAAGCACTTGGGCTGGGAGATGTCTTCGAGGTTGAAGCCGCCGAAGGAGGGCTCGAGCAGCTTGGCGGTGCGGATGAACTCGTCCGGGTCCTTCGTGCGGAGCGCGATCGGCACGCAGTCCACGCCGCCGAGGTACTTGAACAGGATGGATTTGCCTTCCATTACCGGCATCGAGGCCTCGGGGCCGATGTCGCCGAGGCCGAGCACGCGCGTGCCGTCGGTCAGGACGCAAATCGTGTTCGCGCGGTTGGTGTGCTCGAACGACTTCTCGGGGTGGGCCTGGATGTCCTTGCAGGGTGCGGCCACGCCCGGCGTGTACCAGATGGCGAAGTCGTTGAAGTCGCGGATACAGCACTTGGGCACGGTCTGGTACTTGCCTTTGTAGTACGGATGCAGCAGCATCGCGTCGGCCGCGGGTTTCCTGGCCTTGGCGATGAGTTGGTCGATCTCAGGCTGGGAGAGTTTCTTCATATATGGTATTTCCTCTGCCGCCTAGTCGTGTTTGGGCGGCTTGATGAGCAATGTCAGCAGGACGGCGGCAACGCACATGGCCGCGGCGACGAAGAACGCCGGCCGGTAGTTGCCGACCGTGAATGCCTTTTCGGACAACGTGCCGGCCGCGTCGGTCACCTGGTAGGAAACCTTCGCGGAGACTTTCATCAGTGCCGCGGCCAGGAACGGGCCGACGATGCCGCCGGCGCCATAGGCCGAGAACATCCAGCCGTAGTTGATTCCATAGTGTTTCGTGCCGAAGAAGTCCGCCGTGAAGGCCGGGAAGAGAGCCAGATACCCACCGAAGCAGAGTCCAACGACGGAGATGCCGATGATGTACAGGCCGTAGGCCCGGAAGAAGTCGAGTGCGAACATCGCCGCGGCGCAGATTGTCAGCATGATAATGAGGGTCGTCTTGCGCCCGATGCCATCGGACACTCTGCCCCAGAAGATGCGGCCCACGGCGTTGAAAATGGCCAGAATGGAGACGGCCATAGCCGCGGCGGAGCCGATAGCCCCGAACACGCTTGAGGATACGGGCGGCGTGCAGACGCCGATGGCGCAGGACTGCCAGACCGGCGAGGCCTTCATGATTACCTGTAGCCCGGCAGTGCAGCCCGCGAAGTAGGTGAGCCAAAGCAGCCAGAATTGAGGTGTTGCCAGCATCTGGCCCGGCGTGTAATCAGTCTTGGCCGGGGCGACGCCGGCTCTGGGTTGAGGCGGGGTCCAACCGGCAGGTTTGAATCCGGCCGGCGGGTTGCGGAGCAACTGCGCGCCGAGTACTATGGCAACGAGGAAGATAGTACCGAGAGCCATGAAGGTGTTGAATACACCAACCTTGGGCAGGCCGAAGAGGCTGGCACCGAGAATCTGGTACTTGCCGCCGGTAATGAGACCTTTGGCCAGGGGCGCGAAGAAAAACGCGCCGGCGCCAAAGCC
>JAFGRF010000036.1 GCA_016935295.1 Caldifarciminota bacterium
ATGCCGGCAACGCTCACTTACGACAACGGCACGGCGGGGAGCATGTGGTACTTCTACTCCGCGGGCGGCGGCTGGGGAAACCGCTTTGTGCCACCCGTGTACCCTTGCTCGGTTCAGAGCGCACGCGTCTTTCTGGGCATGCGGTCGACGCCTTCGAGCCCACACATAAGAATCCTCGACGACAATGGTCCTGACGGCACACCGGGCGATACGCTGTACGATGCGGCCGTGACCGTCGCGGGCGACAGTTGGTACACCGTGACACCTCCCGACCCGGTGGTCATCAATGATGGCGCGTTCTTCGTCTGCGCGATATCGGTCGTGGATAGCGAACCGACCTTCGGGATGGACTCGATTCCGCCGCTCTCGTACCAGAAGTGGGAGCACTTCGGCGCCTGGTCGCCGGACCGCGACGCCGGGAAACGCGACTTCATGGCGAATGCGACGATCTCGGGTCCGGTCGGGATTTTCGAGTCGCTCGAGTCGGCTCCGGCAAAGGTGCCCTCGCGCATCGACGTCAACCCGAACCCGTTCGGCGGCATGACTACCATTCGGTTGCTCAACCCGACGGGGCTCGAGAAGGCGCTTGATGTCTACGACGCGACCGGGAGCATTGTCCGAACGCTTGAGCTCAGCCGCGGTCAGGCTGTCCTTGATGGCCGGTGGCTCGCCGACGGCATCTACTTCGCGCGTGTCCGAGGGACCGAGGCACCAGTGGCCAAGGTCATCGTGACGCACTAGCCGAAGAGATCCTCACATTGCGGCGGGGAGTCACCTCCCCGCCGTTTTTCGGTGCGCCCAGCATGGACGCTGACTAGAGAGTGAGAATCCGCGAGCTGGCGTCTGCTTCTACCGGCTCGACACGCCGGGATTCCGGTCGGTGAAGAACGCGGTAGTCGCGCGCGAGCGCGCGAGAGGAAGTAGACAGAAGGCAGTAGACTGAATACAGGAATGGTGCGGGCGAAAGCCCGGCCCGCAGATGGGAGGGGTTTCGGGCGTGCCTTGGGCAGGCGAAGCGTGTCACTGGGCACGGATGTCGCGGGGGCTGGATATTCTGCCTCTTTCGCGGGGTACCGGCGGGCTTCCACGCGGCCGGGAATTCTACTTGACTCGTCTGACGGCCCGGTCTAGAATGAAGGCGACTCGGGGCGAGGCAGACGGAAGGCCTGCCGAAACGTTGCCCTCGACGCCGTTTCGCGAATGGTCTGTCTTAACCAGGAGCGGGGTATTGGCGACCGGTAATGACCGAGTGTTAGCCCGAAACTCAGCCGCCCGCAACCGGCCCGCGAAGGCCAGGGTACTCCTGTGCGCGATGGTGCTGGGGATTGGCGTGAGCGTGGGGTACGGCCAGTGGCTGGAGGAAGTCATCTACCTTCCGGATTCGCTGTCCGGCGTGCTGTGGCCTTCCTGCATCGCCGCCAACCCTGACGCGCACAAGGTCTACATTTCAGGCACCTATGATGGGAGACCCCGACGCGGTCTGGACACGTACGTGATAGTAGTCGATGCGGGTACGACACAGAAGGTGGCCCGGATCCGCGTCCAAGAGGGCGTCACCTCACTCTGCTACAATCCGGTCGTCCGCAGGCTGTACGCCTCGCACGACAAGGCCATCAACGGGGGCATATCCGTGATAGATGGCGGGTCGGACAGCGTGATCTGCATCATCCCGGACGATTCAGGTCCGGAGCTGCTATGCTGTAATACGACCAACGGCAAACTGTACATTTCCTCAAACCAGTACGACAATTCCGTGGCTGTATACGATTGCGTCGGCGACTCGGTGATCCGCACGATCCCGGTGCCGGGGTTTATCTGGAGTCTCACCTTCGATTCTCTGGGAAACAGGCTGTACTGCGGGTACAGCGGCGATGACTGTGGGCTGCTCGTGATCGACGGCGGAGCCGACTCGGCCGTCGCGAACATCTCTGTTCCGTTCACGGTCAGACACGCCGTCGTCAGTCACCAACATCGTCGGCTCTACTGCAGCGGTCTCGCTGGTGACAGCGTGGTTCTCATGATGGTCAACACAGACCGCGACTCAATAGAGGGCGCAATCCCGGCCGGCGGAGGGTCGCTCTCTATCAATGACGTGCGCGATGAGCTGTATTTCTGCATACCCGGCGATACGCTGGCGGCTCTCGATTGCTCAGGAGATACCGTCGCACGCAAACTGGTTCCGCTAGCCGGCGTGTACTTCGATTGCCTACCGGCGCGGGACCGCCTGGTCTGCACGGCTGGGGGACAGGTATATCTTCTCGACCTGGCAGACGGGAGTGTCGCGGGTGGCCCGGCAGCCGGTTCCGGTTGGCTCTTGCTAGACCGGGCCGAGTGTAGGCTCTACACGTGTTCTGATGTCACTGTCACGGTTCTTGACATCAGCACCGACTCTATCACTCAATCAGAAACGGCGATTGGCAGCGAACCTTGGGTGCTCTGCGCTGCTGCCAAAGCAAACAAGGTCTATGCTGGAGATATGGTTCGTGGCGCAGTCTATTCTCTGGACTGCGCATCCGGGATGGTCAAGGAGGTGCATCTGCCCGGCAGGGAGGTGCGGGCGCTCTGTTACGACTCTCTGGACAACAAGTTGTACTGCGCCTCGACTGGCGCACGCGTTCACGTCATCGACTGCGCGACCGATTCAGTTGTCGCAGCGGTCAGGACGGGTTCTATGCCGAAGCAGATGGCCTACGACCAGAGGAGTAACCGGGTGTACGTCGCCAATACCGGGAGCGTTACTGCTATCGACTGCCGGCTCGACAGCGCGCTCCGTACTGTGCCGCTATACGGCCGGCCGCAGTACCCGGTGTACAACCCCGAGCGTGACGAAGTCCTTGTCCCGTGCCCCGGCGACGAAGCCCATTACGTCGCCGTCGTGGATTGCTCGACCAACACGTGGGTCGATACGCTGATGTACGCCACGTTCGTCCCGATCTACTGCCAATCAGTTGGGAAGATGTACATGCTCAGTGTCTCCTCCTCCGACATAGCGGTTCTGGATGCAGCGACAGACTCTCTGTCTGCCAGCATCCCAGGAGTGAAGGGGTGTGCCGGCTCCGTAAACGAGACCGACAGCAAGGTCTACGCAATACTGCCGGGCTTGGCGCCTTTCATCGCGGTCCTAGATGCGAAGGCCGATACCATGACACGTGTGATTACTTCCATCTTCGCATGCTCGGTGACACACGATGTCCTCAACGACAAGGTCTTTGTTACGGGCGGCACGGAACCTGGCAAGGTGTTCGTCCTGGATGGGTCGACGGATTCCATCCTCGATTCCATTCCGGCTATGGGGCACCTGCCGTACCAGGCAGTCTGGAATCCGCGTGACGGCCGCGTGTATGTCGCCAACCTCTACAGCGGGAGCATATCGGTATTCCGGGATAGCTTGATTCCAGGCATACAGGACGTCGCTCCCGTCCCGCGGGGACACGGAAGCGCGACCATCGCACGTCAGTTGAGCCTGCCTGCGGGCTTGCGGCAGGCCGACGTCTACGACATCTCCGGTCGCAGAGTCGCGCGACTCGCTCCGGGGCAGAGTGTCATCGGTCATCTGGGCGAGGGCATCTACTTCGTCCGAGGTCCGGATACCAAGAATGTGAGACCGCACGTCCCGATCCGCAAGGTCATCATCACGCGCTAGCCCATCCCGCGCCGCCTCAATAAATAGGGACGCTACCCATTTTCCGTCTGTCTGCGTCTAAGATTCACAATTAGAGTATCTTAGGCTGACAAATCGGCCGAAAAGCAGGCTTCGGGAATCGCCCTGGGAACCGTTCCCGGAACGGTTCAGGGGGTGGTTCGGACCGTGACCTGGAGATGGACATTCCGAGCGACCTTCATGGGGGTTTCTTCCTCCGTTTGCACCGGGATTCGGAGGAGCGTCCGCGAATGGATTCGCGCAATGGTTTTCAGAGGCACCCGGAACGCGATTCCGAATGGGACGCTCACCGTGATTCTCAACGTGGTCTGCAGGAGGACTGCCGGGGAGGCCTGCGGGAGGATCTGCGCGGAGACTCTGATGGCGATTCGCGAGGCGCAGGTCGAGGCCCGAGGCTCCGTTCCTGTGCTCGGCGCGGTGCGGCGTCGGCCGAGACACTTGCTGTGAAGCCCTCGGAACACAGGACGAGACCCCACGAGAGACTCGGGGTGGCAGAGATAGAGAGAGGCGCGGACGACCGGGCCCCGCTGAGGGCGGAGGCAGGAGTGGCTGCTGAGTCAGGGTCAACGCTTAGTTCCCTCTTCTTGACCGAAGGTCATCACGGGCTAGAATCGCCGCGGTGTCATCATCAGAAGGTCGCAGCCGGAATGCGGTTGCGTTTGCGCTGGTCCTGACGTTTTCCTTCCTGAGCAAGCTCGGCCTGGCTTTGTTCGTCTGGTTCCGCAACCCCGCAGCCATCTGGCATCCGGACTCAACTTCCTACCACAGCCTGGCCCTCAACATGCTCAGACATGGTGTATTCAGCCGGTCGAGCGGTCCGCCATTCGCCTACGAGGTGTTCCGTACGCCCGGCTACCCACTGTTGCTCGCTACCGCTTACTCGCTGTTCGGCGTTTCCGCCCTGCCGGTCATCTTCATCCAGGCAGCCATCGCCACCGGTACGGTCGCGCTAACCTGGTTGCTGGGCCGGAGGCTCTTCAGTCCGCGGGTCGGTAAGTGGGCCGCCATCATTCTGTCTCTCGATGTAGCAAGCGTATGTCTGGGGCAGATGCTCTTGTCCGAGACGACCTTCACGCTGCTCATGCTCGCCGCCGTCTGGCTGTTGGTGAGGTCCCTCTCGCCCGTGCGCGGCTGGGCAGGCTTCTTTCTTTCCGGTCTGGCCTTGGCATGCGCGGTTTACGTCCGGCCGGTCGCATACTACCTCGTGCTACTGGGCGCTGTCGGAGTCGCGCTCTACTTCGCGCTGAAAGACCGCGGGGCCGCCGAGACCCGGCCAAGATGGCGCCCTGCCCTGTCCCGCGCTAGCGCGTTCCTGCTTGCGCCCGTCGTGCTGGTCGGAGGCTGGCAACTGAAGAACCTGCAGAAGACCGGCAACGCCAGGTTCAGCCACCTTGAGGGTCAGAACATGTACTTCTACCGGGCCGCCGGAGCCATATCCATGCGAGACCACAAACCCCTTTTTCAGGTTCACCGTGAATTGGGGCTGGAAACCGGGCGGACGGACTTCAGCGGTTGGGTGGCCCAACATCCCGAGTTCGCCGGTAGGAGCGATGCGGCGTGGGGCGAGGAGTGGCTGCATGAAGGAGTGGCGGTCATCTTTCGCAACCCGGGCTGGTACGCCCTCGTGCAACTGCGCGGCACAGCGGCACTGCTGCTTGAACCGGGCACCTACTTCCTCGCCTTTCTGGCCGGGTTTGAGTCGGGCGAGCGTGGTCGGGAGCTGATTGACCGCGTTGACGTGTCGCTTGGCTCGGCCGTGGCCGTCTTGGGCGCGGTGTGGTCTGAACACCGGTTCCTTTTCCTGTCCTCACTGTGGGGAATAGCCTTTCTGGTATTGCTCTACGTGGGAGTTGTGCGGTGGCTGGCGCGCACGTCTCGTCACGGCTGGACTCCCGGTGTCGTGGTTCTGGTCACGGTACTCGTATACCTCGTGCTCACGTCTGCCGGGCCGGAGGCCACATCCCGTTTCCGCGTACCCATGATGCCGTTTCTTGCGCTCCTGTCGGCGGCGGGATGGCTGAGTCCTCGGCGAAGCTCTCCGTCAGCCTAGCCCAGGCCTTTGCGGTTGCGGTGTGGGCCACGAGGCCGTGGCCGAGGCCAGCTAGGTGTTGTGCCTGAGGCCCGCGTGCCAGCGGAAGGAGTTGAGCACAAGCGGGTCGAAGTGGTGGCCGAGGAAGCCGAGGACAAGGTCAAGGATGGGCAGCGGGGACTCTGGACTCGAGACCAGGGACGGAGGACAAGAAGACAGCAAGATTGAGGAGATCTCGGAGGCAGGGGTGTAGAGGAGGAAGGTCAGCGCGTCGACACCGGCAGGTTCGAGGCGTGTTCCGCCCGGATTGCCTCCGGCGCAGCGCGGGCAAACGACGCCACCGCGGCCGGGTTCGAAGTAGGCCGGCCGCCGGCTTTCCAGCGGGCGTCGGCAGATCAGGCAGCGCCGCAGCTCCGGCCGAAACCCCAGAAAGCTCGCAGCCTTCAGCAGAAAGGAGCAGACGAGGGCAGAGTAGGGGGTAGGGAGTAGGGAGTCGGGAGCGGCAGGATGCTGGCAGGATTCCAGTATGGAGAGGTAGTTGGGCAGGAGTCGGTAGAGCCGGGGGCTGGGGTCGTGCGGCTGGATGACGTGAAGCGTGAAGTCGGCCATCTGCTCGGCCGCCAGGAACCGCTCCGGGCGCAGTGCGAGGCCGGAAAAGGAGCGAACCAACTCGGCGTCCGAGAGCGTGAAGAGCGTACGGGTCTCGCGTGAATAGTAGATGATGCGTGACTGGGCGAAGAGGTCGAGTGCCGCGCCGAACCTGCTTCTGAGATGGCGCGCTCCCTTGGCCAGGCAGGTGACCTTGCCGTGCTCCAACGTGAAGAAGGTCACCAGCTTCGACGATTCGTGGTAGTCACGGACGCGGAGGCAGATCGCCTCAGAACGGACGATGCGTCGCATAAGAGCAGTGATCCAGTGGCCCAGCGGTCAAGTGGTCGAGTGCAGGTTCCGTCACTTGAGCACTGGATCACTGGAACACTTGACCAAGGCTCTTCAGTCCTCGCTTCGGATTTCGCCCACGAGTTCCTCAAGCAGGTCTTCGAGCGACACGATACCGGTCACACGGTCGGCATCGTCCACGACGGCGGCGAGGTGCTCGCCTCGACGCTGCATCTGCCGGAGCACTGCCAGCGCCCGGGAGTCGCGGTTCACGCGGCTGATGCGCCGGATGCGATACTTGGGCGCCGAGAGCAGGTCTCTGACCACGAGCACGCCAGTTAGGTTGTCCAGCGTTCCAGTGTAGACCGGCAGGCGAGAATAACCATATTCACGGGTGACTGCCATAACTTCGTTGATGCCGGCCTCGGCAGGCACCGACTTGACCGTGGCAATCGGGATCTCGAGCTCCCCGACCTTCGTCTGGGTGAACTCGAACAGGCGTGCGGCCAGTCGGGCGTTCCGCTGAACCGTGCCTTCGCGGCGCGTGAAGGCCGCGATGTAGTCCTCGCGGGTCAGCGTCAGCCGCTGGTGTGGCCGCCGCGGCGCCAGAACCCGGCTCAAGTACCAGAACAGAATCACCAGTGGATAGAAAAGGAACCGCAGAACTTTGAGCGGCGCCGCCGCCCGGCGCAGCCAGGGATTGGGGAAAGCACGGGCGAGCGACTTGGGCAGGTACTCACCGAAGATGAATGTCGCGGTGACTGCTATTGCGACTGCTACCGGTGTCATCGCCGGTCCGACCGCCAGTACGAAGAAACGCGAGATGAGAATGGTGACGAAGTTGTTGACCAGGTTGTTACCGACGAGGATGGTGATTACGGTCTGGTCCTGGCGGTCGAGAACGGCTAAAGCAGCGCGGGCGCCGGCAAGCCCGCGTTCGGCCCAGTTGGTGAGACGGATCCAGTTGGCCCGGTAGAGGGCCGTCTCGGTGCCGGAGAAGGCGCCGCTGGCAACAAGCAGCAGGACGATACCGACGAGTTCCATCTGCTACCTTCTCTTCCGGCAGACAACTACCTTTTCGAGCTTTGGCCCGTCGGTTTCGCGGACGGTGATCTCGAGGCGTCCGTGGCGCAGCGTGTCGCCCGACCGGGGAAGTCGCCCAAGCTTCTCATGGATGAAGGAGGAGAGACGTTCGTGTCTGATTCCCCTGAGGGCGTTTCTGAGCAGCCGATTGAGGGTCGCGATGTCGATCTCGCCGTCGACCAGGTAGCAGTCTTCCTCCATCTTGGTATAGGGGAGTTCCTCGGCGACGTCGAACTCGTCGACGATCTCGCCAAACACGGCTTCGAGCAGGTCTTCGAGGGTGACGAGGCCGGCGGTCTGGCCGAACTCGTCCACTACGATTACGACGTGCGAACCCTTGCGGCGGGTCTCATCGAGCAGCTCCGGCAGCGGTTTCACTTCGGGTGCGAAGTGCGCCGGCCGCCAGATCGCAGTCACCGGAGCGGTCTCATCCGTGGCGGTCAGCAGTTCCTTGACGTGGAGCGTGCCGGTGACCAGGTCGATGGTTTCACGGTAGACGGGCAGGCGGGAGAAGCCGCTGCGCCGGGCGACGGTAATTGCCTCGGCGACGGTCGCGTGCTCAGGCACCGCCACGATGTCGATGCGCGGGGTCATCACCTCGGATACGGCGCGGGCATCGAGCCCGATCAGGTTCATCAGTATCTCGTCCTCGCTGCCTTGAAGCACGCCGCGGCGCCGGCCGATCTCGACCATCGTGTGCATCTCATCGTCGCTCAGCCTGTCCGGTTCGCTCTTGCCCGGCGACAGCCGCGTTGCGATGGCGGTCAGGATGCGGGCAACCGGGGTCAGCAGCCATTGCACCGGGACCAGCGCCGGTGTGGTTGTGACCGCGACACGGGCCGGGTTGCGTGACGCCACCAGTTTGGGTGCCACCTCGCCGAACGCCAGGAGCAGTATTGTTACAGCGAGTCCGCCGATTCCTATCGCCCAGGCCTCGCGAACGTAGCCCTGGCTGGCCAGCTGGAGAATCACGAGCGTGGCGAGGCCGGATATCGCCGTGTTGACGACGAGGTTGCCCAGCAGGAGTGTGCCGAGCAGCCGGTCCGGGTCGGCCAGGAGCAGCTCGACGCGGCGGCTGGCCTTGGGCCGGAGTTGCTTCATCCTTTCGCGCTGGCCCGGCGTCAGCGAGAAGAGCGCGGTCTCGGAGCCGGAGAAGAAGGCGGAGCAGACGAGCAGGAACACGATGGCGACGAGATACCAGAGCATGGTCTAGGAGAGGCTGGACCTCGGTATGCGGGAGGCTGAGGCTGGAACGGGGAACAGGGGTCGTAGCGGAGGTTCGTCCGTCGCCGCGCTCAAAGCCTCTCCAGGTAGCGTGCGTACAGGGGTTCCATCTGGCGGTGAGTCAGACCTATGAGGTGGAGAAGTCCGTGGAGCGCAAGGCGACGAATCTCGGACGCGTACGTGACGCCGTATTCGCGGGCCTGCTCGCGTGCCCGCTCACGCGAAACGTAGACCTCGCCGAGCAGCCGTGGCTCGCCCGGAACGTGCGGCCCGTTGCTGTTGAAAGAGATGACATCCGTGGGCCGGTCGCGTTTGAGGAATTGGCGGTTCAGTTCGCGTATCGCTTCGTTGTTGACGAACACCATGTTGACCACGTCCGCGTCCGGTCGGAAGTCCCGCGTGACCACTCGGCAGAGACGTCTGATGTCGGCGCGCAGGCGGCCGTCCTGTGTGCCGTGGATCTCAGGTCGCATCGGTTCCCGGAGTTGCCCGATTCTCGTACGCCCGGATGATGCGCGAGACGAGTGGCGGGCGAACCACGTCCGCGTCGGTGAGGTGGACAATGCTGATGCCGGCCACGCCTTCGAGCCGCTCGACCGCCTCAATCAGTCCGGACGTGTGGGCGGCGGACAGGTCGATCTGAGTTATGTCGCCGGTGACGATTGCCTTCGAGTTCCAGCCGAGCCGGGTCAGGAACATCCGCATCTGGGTAGAGGTCGTGTTCTGGGCTTCATCCAGGATGATGTAGGCGTCGGAGAGCGTCCGACCGCGCATGAACGCGAGCGGGGCTACCTCAATCACTTCCTGCTCGATGAGGCGCTGGACGCGTTCCATCGGCATCATGTCGAACAGAGCGTCGTAGAGTGGACGCAAATAGGGGTCGACTTTCTCCTTGAACGTCCCGGGCAGATACCCCAGCGATTCCCCTGCCTCGACCGCGGGCCGGGTGAGAATGATGCGGCTCGAGTGGCCCGACACGAGCGATTCCAGTGCCGCCGCGACCGCAAGATAGGTCTTGCCGGTGCCGGCCGGTCCGACGGCGAGGATAATATCGCTGCGCTGCATCGCCTGCAGGTAGCTACGCTGGTTACGTGTCTTGGCGAAGATGGCCTTGCGTGGCGTGCGGATGGCGAGCACCTCCGAGTCACCCTCTCCCGTGCCCGGCTCGCGTTTGCGGCGCAGGCGGTCTACCTCGGCGTTTATCAACTCCGGGCTCAGCGGTTCACCCTGGCGTACGCGCGCGAGCAGCCGGTCGAGCAGCTTCATCAGCTCGGTTTCCTCGGTCTTGGGGCCATTGAGCATGATGCGGCCGCCGCGGACGACCATGGTTGTCTTGTAGTGTTTGGCCAGGGTCGTCAGATTGACGTCGGCCGGGCCGAGCAAGGCAAGCGGGTCGATGTCCTCGACCGAGATTGAATGACTACAGCCTGCGTCCTGCTTCATTGACCTCGGTTCGCCGTACGATGATGTTATCCAACTGGCAGGCTATTGTAGGGGCGTGCCCCGGCCTAGTCAAGGATACGGGGTCCGGCTTGACCACGAGCCGGGTTTGAGGTAACGTGCAGGCGCGGGACATGACCCGATTCCGCCGGGGAATTAGGATCGTGTCCCAAGCCGAAACCTGACCAATGACGAGACGCATTCGACGCTGCCCGTGGCCGCGGGACAACGAGCAGATGATTCACTACCACGATACCGAGTGGGGGG
>JAFGRF010000300.1 GCA_016935295.1 Caldifarciminota bacterium
AGCGGTTGGTGCAATCAACCTCCGCGATAGAGACTCTCACTCTCAAGTCAGCGCCCATGCTGGGCGCACCAAAGGAAAGGGCGAGCTCACGCCCGCCCCTTCGCTGTTGTATCTGTCCTGCTACCGCCGGGCCAGGATCAACTTGTGCTGCCTGGCGCCGGCAGCGGTTACGAGCTGGCAGAAGTACACGCCGTCGGAAACGCGCCCCCCATCCTCGGCGAGTCCGTCCCACGTCAGGGAGTACCGGCCGGCGTCCAGCTTCCCTCCGACAAGGTCGCGGACAACTCTGCCGGCGGCATCATAGACCTTCACACTCACGCGTCCGGCAGCCGGCTGTGCCCAAGCGATAGAGACCCGAGATCGCACCGGGTTCGGGTAGATGTCGAGCGCAAGCTTGACCGGCACCCCGGCCGGGTGGTGCCCGTCGTTCATGCCAACGGGGAACGGCGGGTCGGTGGTGTACAGAATCGCCCGGCGTTCGGCAATCGGCGCGGCGGCCTTGTGACGGGTGCCGTTGTACAGAACCTGGATGGCGATGGTCTCATTCGGGTCCTCGATGCCAATGGTGGAGCTGATGTGCCGGTTCGCAGTCATGTACTGAACCAGAATGGCGTTGTCACCCGAGTGGGTAGCTATCGTGGTGTCGTAGATGATGACCTGGAACTTGTCGTGGTTCGTATCGAAGTAGTATTGAACGCTGTCGTATTCGATGACGAATCGATGGTTGGCAGTGTCGTGGTGGCAGTAGACGCAGCCTGTCCCACCCCCTGACGCCGGGTAGAGGTCGTCCCAGTTGGCGCAGATCATACCCGGCGGATCGGCAGGGTCAGGCAGGCTGGCGTTCGCGCAGTTGCCCGCCGTGTGGTTGCCCGGAGAAATCCAGCCGTCCGCGGAAACCGAGATCTCCGTGAACTCCTGGCCGTAGAACTTCAGCGGCCCGAACTCGGGAGGCAACGGAAGCAGGACGACGTCGTCATTCTGCGCGAACGTCAAGATCGTGCCGACCGAGTTCACCTCGACCCAGTCGTAGGTCGGGTGGGCCGGGTAGAGTGTGTCGGTATCGTCGTAGGCGTAGTAGAGAGTGGGTTTGCGTGGGCCGTCCGGGATCGGTTCGCAAGCACGCGGCTCACCAACCACTATCGTCAGCGGCTCGGACCTGACGTAGCCACCGTCCGCATAGTAGTAGAGAGTACAGGGAATCGGGGTCTTGGGGAGAATCGACGCGTCGGCGCGAACAGCGAACAGGTCGGCGGCATTGCCGGCGCTGTCGCCCTTGCGAATCAGCCCGTAGTCCGCGGTCGAGTCGAGGACCGTGAACCGGATGTCGCCTGACCTGAGCACGGCCCGGCAGTTGTACGCGTGCCCCATGCCGTTGTTGCGGACCATCACCATCAGGTCGGCAGTCTCGTCCGGGTCAATGCGGGCGTTGTTGTTGCCGCCGTGTGCGGTGTCAACTACGACCACAGCCTGTGTGGCGATCGCCGGCGTGCCGACCAGGAACAGCGCGACAGAAATCCAGGTCGAGTCGAACTCGTCTTTGCAGTAGAGGGAGCAGGTAACCGGGTAGCCGTTGGCCGGGCCCGGGTTCACGTGCAGACCGAACCCGTCGTCGCCGGTATAGGCCGAATCCCCGGGGACGATGTTGCCGAACGTCTTGGCAGAATCGGTTATCTGGGCGTTGGGGTCATAGGTCCTGAGCCTGGCGGTGACCGAGTTCGCCGTCTGCTGACCCCAGTTCTTGATCCACATCGGTATCTTGACCGTTTCGCCCGGGTTCAGAATCGAGTCGTTGTTGCCGCCCGGACCCGGGTCAAGGATTGTCGAACGAAGGTAGCAGACGTAGCGCGGGCTGGCGATCACCTGCACGGTGTCGCAGAAGATGTAGCGGTCGCGGGCGTTGACCGCCATCTGCATCTGTCCCGGCGTGGTGGCCGAGACGTAAAGTGTGACTTGTCCGCTGGAGTTGGTCCAGCCCTTCAGTTCGACCTCGTCGCCCTTCTAAAGATACACCATGGCTGATTCAACCGGCGCATCGAAAGCGGTCGTCACAGTAACCGAGTATGGGATGTTGTTGCCGATGTTGATCACGCCGGGGTGCGAGACGCTGAGCGCGGTTGGCTCGTCGGTCCAGAGCGGCGTTTCGGGATCGCCGATGAGGTTCAGGTCGTAGATGCAGAACCGCTGCATGTCGTACTGGTAGAGCGAGTCGGCGTAGGGTGCCCAGCACGCCTTGGCGTAGCCCAGCGCCTGGCCGGTGTGGGGCATGCCGTACTGGAGGACCCCGGCGAAAAAGGTAGTGTCGAGCCGCTCGGACGGGCCGGGCACGTCCTGCCCCTGCTGGTTCAGTGCGCCCCAGCCGTAGCGGGTGTTCATGACCGCGGCGATACAGCCGCCGCCGACCCGCATCACCAGGTGCTCGGCAAAACAGTCGCCGCCCGGCACCCGATCCCAGGCTGCGCAAAAACAGGCGATCGAGACCACGATGCCGGTCTTGTCGCCGTTGACCAGGGCGTCGGCATCGTCGGAGTGGAAGTACGTCAAGAGGCCGCCCTCGAAGCCATGGCCTACCCAGTGTCCCAGGCCGACGCCTGCGTTCATCGAGTCGATTACGGCCTGACGCGAAAGCGTGTTGCTCCGCTCATACAGCCGCTGGTCCGACCAGTCCGGCGGGGTCATCCGTGCAATCGACTCCTGCATCGGCCGTTCCTCGTAGGTGGACCAGAGGATGGCGGTCGGCAGCCCCATCTTCTTGATGAAACCGGCCGGCGGATCCTGCTCGTACTTCAGCACCTTCGACACGAAGTTCTGGGCCGCCGCGACGTCGTAGACCGGCGCCCGGCCGACATAGACGTCGGAGTACATGTCGACCGAGTCCGCAAGCTGGCCGTAGGTGCGGTTGTTATTGAAGTCCCAGTTGCCATCGAGCCCTGCGTAGTAGAGATCGCAGGGCTCGTCACCTTCGCCGCAGTTCGCCTTCCGGGTCGGGATGATGTTCTGGCCGCTCGTAACGTAGTCGCCCTGTCCGCCGAGCATCACGTACATCGTGCCCCACGTCGAATAGGCGTCCTTGATGAAGTTCCGGATCTTCTCCGGCTGGTCATACCCGGAGTAGTTGGCGTATATCCAGTCGGTCGTGACGACGTTCCCGGGAACGCCTTTCTGCGTCTTCCAGTCGGCCAGGCGTTGGAAGACCGTGTCCATCACCGAATCGGTGACGACCACGTACTCGTAGTTGCCTGCCGGGAGCGAGAGCGAGGCATTGGCCCGCACGCGCGGCGCGTGCTTCTTCACGTCCTCGGGGTTCCGCACCAGCGACATCACCGTTCGGCCGAAGGTCTGACGTTGGGCGTCGGTCGCGACCGCGGCCGGCATCCCACCGGCGTACTCGAGCCGGTAGGTCAGCCTAGTCGCGAGGCGCAGCTCGCCGGTGGCCGGAACGTAGCGCACCGGGTGCAGCTCAACGTGAGCGATGCGGTATCCGGCCATGGTACCGAAGCCCGCAAGGCGGGCGACTGCCGCCGGGTAGGGGTCTTCCGACGCGTACACATCGGCGTCCGGCTCGACAAGCACCGGCGTCCGGGTCCTGCCCGCCTGCGGCAGAGGGAAATCAGGTTGGGCCGCGCCCACCTTGTAGGTCCCGGGCAGCGTGGTCCACTCCTCGGATAGGACCTCCACCCGTACCGGCACTGCGCCGGTGGGTATCACCAGCGCTTCGACGACGCGCGGCACCCGCGGCGAACCGGGCTGTACCAGGGCAGCGCCGCCCCGGAGTTCGATGTCGTCGATTCCGCCGCGGGAATAGATGACCAGGTCATCCCGGTCGAACTCGGCGGTCCTCGTCTCCGTCCCGGCAAAGCCCCTAGCTGCAAGCAGAGCCAGCAGAACGGTCAATCGCCTCATAGGTGCTCCTTCTCTTTCTACTTAGGCTTCCCCTGTCCTGCCCGGCGCCGGCGCGCGGCCTCGGCGCCGGAGAATCCCAGCTCAGTCAAGTGGTCAACAACGCTCTCTTTCACCCCCCCCATCGTCCATTTAAGTGCCCGCCACTACCATTAGTAGCTAAATACTACTAATGTTCCCCACGCTGTCAACAACTACTTTCAAGCCCTGTTAGAGGCGGATCGGAACCGAGCCCGAGACTCACGCTGGGCAGGGGTCCGTGCGAAAGCCCGTCCGGCCGGCGAAACGCAGCTCGTACACCGCGCCCAAGGCGTGATTGAGTCTAGCGAAGTACCTCTCGTTGTTCGTCGCCAAGTACCGGCAGACGTATCCTCACTTGTGTACTCACTTGCGTCGGCAGTTGCGTCCTTCGCTCTGTCTCGACCTGGACCTCGACCTGTTTCCGAAGCTCAACCTCAACCTTGACCTCGACCTGGGCCCTTCGCTGTTCCGGTCGTTGTTCCGGCAGTTGTTCGCGGCGTTGTTCGACTCGTCATACGAGTCGAAGTTCGAGCAGTTGCAGGCTTCGTTGTGGCCCGCGGTGGATCGGCGGATGCCACCCTCCCGGCGGCCCCTGGGCCGACCAATCCACGGCAGCACTGTTTCTACAGGGGCGAAGCCAATTGCGGTCAGGTACGGCCCCACCACTACATATAGATGATCGCAGGTCCTTGGACTGCGGCAGCAAGGCTGCCGCTTTTCCTTGGGGGCTTGAGCGGATGCCGGGCAGATTGCGTACCGAGCTGCGGATCAGACTGCGGGCGAGACTGCAGGACAGGCGGCAGACAGAACTCCCTGCCGGGCAGTAAGACAGACTGCGGACCACGCAGCTTCACCGGCTGCGTGTCGAGGTGTCTCCCAGACTG
>JAFGRF010000301.1 GCA_016935295.1 Caldifarciminota bacterium
CGCAGTTCTGGAGATGATGCTCGACTCGGCCACGACCCGGCTGGATTCGGCGGAATTGAGCATTGGCGTTCACATCACGCCCACCGACTCGGCGGTCGATGAAATGAGCGGCCTGATGCTGGTCGCGGTCGTCTACGAGGACAGCGCGCCCTACTATTCGTTCCTCCAGCAGGACACGGCCTATGTCCGGTATTGCGTCCGCAGTGTCATTGGTGACACCTGGGGGATTCCACTGAAGCTCAGCTTCGGGCAGGACTACGATACGGTGCTGACAACCCCGCTGGGTGCCTGGAAACGCCGGCACCTCGGGGCCGCGGTATTCGTGCAGGACACGTCGAGCCTGCGTGTGTTGCAGTCGGTGGGGAAACGGCGATTCGAAAACTAGTCGATGATTAGAGGAGAGATTATGAGACTCACACGGCTTCTGCTGGTTCTTGTATTCGCGGCCGGGCTTGCCCTCGCCGCGGAGGAGACTGAGTACGAACAGGCAATCGACTTCACGCTGCCGGACGTCAGCGGCGCCTCCGTTACTCTGGACAGCCTGCTCGCGGTCGGGCCGGTGTATATGGAGTGTTGGGACCTGCCTTGCGTCAACTGTATTGCCGAGCTTGATGCACTGATGCCGGTCTATGACTCGCTCAAGGATCGCGGACTGCAGATCGTCGCGCTCTCGGTTGACAAGCCGGGAGATGAAGCCCGGGTCAAGGCGTTCGTGAAGAGCAAGAAATGGCCTTACATCTGCTTGCTCGATGCCCAGAACGAGGTGAAGAAGGCGTACGGGATTATCATCAAGCCGACTGCGTATCTTATCAACATGCAGGGCGAGATCGTGTACACCCACATCGGTTACAAGAAGGGTGACGAGCAGGAGATTGCCGAGGAGTTCCTGAAGTGGCTGCCGGAGCAGCCGGTCGAGGAAGCTCCGACTGACGAAGACAAGTAGCGGACGGTGATTGAGCGAGCCGTTCGATTCGCCTGCCTGCTGGCCTGCGCCGGCTCACTGGCATACGGAGCGAACCTGACCATCCGGGGCGTCAATCGCGCCGAGTTCTGGGCCTACCGCGACAGCTGGGCGACACACGCGGAAGACAAGATGGACCTCAACCTGCAGTACGGCGACCTGAACGGCGGGGTAGGGCTGTTCCTGTTCGAGCCGTCGCAGCCCTGGACTGCAGCCAGGAAACCGTTGCGGTTCTTTGACTACACCGTCGCCTACAGCCCGAAGCAGCTCGAAGTCCTCTACGGCAAGTTCTACCAGACTTTTGGCAAGGGCTTGGTCCTGCGGGCCTATTCCGACGACGACTTCCGACACTACAAGAGCCTGCACGGATTGCGCGGCACGGCCCACCTGCCGCTATCGACCGACGTCGTCCTGCTCGGAGCGAGGATGCGCGACCTTTTCTTTCAGGAAGGCACCTACAAGCTCATGAACGCGACCGACACGACCGACCAAGTGCTGGGCGCGGACCTCTCCTCGCGTCCGTTCGATTGGGGCGGCCTGGGCGCGCGCTACGTCCGCGTCAACCGCGACTCAACCAAGGACATCACGGCCAAGGCGTTCACCGAGCTTTACGGCGGCAACGTTTCGGCAGCATTCGGTCCAGTGGACCTCTACGGCGAGGTCTGCCAGCGGCTCGGCACCAAACCCGGCATCGGCGGCCGGGAAAAGGGGCTCGGATACTACTTGAGCGGTACCGCGGCCTTCACCGGCTACTCGATTGTCGGTGAGTACATGGACTACGACCGGATCGCTTTCCCTACCGGTGTCTACCACTGGAACGACCCGCCCACCCCGATCAAGTCGGGCGTGTCGCTTAACCGGGGCGAGGACGAGAGGGGCTTCGGCATCATCGTCACCGCGACGCCTGTCGGCCCGCTCTACCTCGAAGGTGACTATGGGCGTCTGTACAAGCGCAAGACAGATACCGTCGGCGTGGTCGAGTGGGAAGGGAAGACACGCTATTCGCTCGGCGATGCCTGGACCTTTGAGGCGAAGTTCAACCACATGGTCCAGCAGAATGTAGAGCTGCACGTCCTCCGCCGCGGAACCAACAGGCCGACCGTGCATGTCAACTATCTGGCGGGCAGCCACACCGTGGCATTCGAGGGTGAGTACGACTTCGTCACCGAAAAGCGAGATGACTCGCCGGAGTATCCGGACCAGGCGTACCATGAGTCGGTTCTGACCTTGAGCTACGGGTACGGCGCTGCGCTGCTGTTTACGGTCGGCTGGCAGCACGTCGACCAGAAGCTCGACATCAGGTACGCCGGGCAGCAGTCGTGGCCGATGTTCGAGGCCGTCTGGAACATCACTCAGCGCAATGTCCTGCGCGTCCGCGTGGGCGGGGAGAAAGGCGGCTACACCTGCTCGGGAGGCGTGTGCCGGTTCGAATCACCCTTCACCGGCGCCAAGCTGCAGCTCATCAGCCGTTTCTAGACGTGAAACGCAAGGTCCTTTTCATCGTCCTCGCCGCGATCGGTGTGGTGGCCGTCGTACTGGGCATCCAGGCCGGCGACCCGGAGACGATCCACCGCTTCGCGGCCCAGATATGACTATCCTGCATGGGGCTCGTGTAGCCCCTGAGCAGGCCCCTACCTGATGGCGCTCGCGCGATTCGACTTCAGCCTGCGAACCCGGGTCTGGGTATTCGCTGCCATAGCCGGCGCAGCCGCAGTCGGGGCTCTACTGCTCAAGTTCCTTGCCCGATTCGACTGGGGTGTGGTCTACTTCGGTCTGGGCTCGCTATCCGGGCTCGGGCTGTTTCTTGCCCTGTTCCTCGGTCGTCCCTCAATACACCGGCGCTGGCTTTCGTTCATCATCATTTCCCTGACCGGGGCACTCGCCGCCGGTTTCCTGAGCTTTGGTCAGGGGATGTCCCTCGGCCGGGTACTGCTCTTCGGCTGGGTCCCGTTCACGCTGGTCATGCTCTGGGCGGTTGTGTATGTGCGGCGTCGGGTCGCGCCGTACCGGGTCGTGCAGATTGCGTCTTTCGTACTGCTCAACGCCTACATCGCGGCCTACCTGCAGAACAAGATACTCTACCAGGGATTCTTCAAGTACCTGCCTCAGCCTATCCTCAACTGCTACGGCGGGCCACTCGCGGTCTTCGCCTGCCCCATCGGTTCAACTCAGCAGATGGTCGGCATGAAGCTCCTGCCCTGGCTGCCGCTCGGCCTGTTCATCATTATCGGCGCAGTTGTGGGGCGGGCCGCCTGCGCGTGGCTGTGTCCGTTCGGGATGTGGCAGGACCTGCTCTACAAGGTCAAGCTCGGGGTCCAATCCAGGAGGAAGCGCTGGACTTCGGCGGCGGCCATCGCCCTCATCACGGCTGCCATAGCCGGCACGCTCGTGGTCGTTCTCAAGGTCTCTCCGCTGCGGGTCTTCCTGTTTGGCTGGCTGCCGTTCAACCTGCTGATTGCGGCGGTAGCGATCAGTGGGAAGTTCGATCTGCCGCGCCGGATGTGGGTCGGCGGTTTCCTCGCCGCGGTCGGCCTTGCGGCCGTGGTCTGGTTCAAGTTCGATGTCGGATACGGAGTAGCATCCGGATTCCTTGCGATCGTGCTCCTCGGGCTGACCGGCCGCTGGTTCGCGGCCGCGTTCGCGGCAGTTGCCGGGTTTCTGCTCGGCTGGCTCGGCAATCCTGCATTCCATGTCGGCCCGTTGTCGAAGCTGCCGCTCGGCGTTGGACTGGCCGTCGCGGCGCTTCTGGTTGTGGTGCTTATCGACGTGGTCGCCAGGGTGTCGCTGCCTTCCAACTATCTCAAGTTCGGCGTGCTCCTGCTTGTTGCCGGCGTGGCCTCCTACTTCACGGCCGAGCCGTGGTTCTGCAAGCTCTGCCCGCAAGGTACATTCGGCGCGGGCATACCGCTGGTTCTCTGGGACCCGGTGAACGCTCTCCGCGGTCTGGTCGGCTGGCTGTACTGGGTGAAGATAGGTATCCTGCTCCTGGTTATCGTTGCGGCCATAGCCATCAAGCGTCCGTTCTGCAGGGTCATCTGTCCCATCGGGGCAGTCTACTCAGTGTTCAACAAGGTCAGCTTGCTGCGCATGACCTTTGAAGGCAAGAAGGCCTGCACGAAGTGTGGTGCCTGCCGCAAGATCTGCCCGATGAACGTCGAACCTCACGAGGACCAGAACCAGCTCGAGTGCATTCGCTGCGGTGAGTGCACGTGGGGCTGCCCCAATTCCGGTCTCAAGTTCAAGGTTTAGCACGAATCGCGGATTCCAGGATTCGGGGACTCAAGGAATCCAGTGTCCGGTTTCCGCTCGAATCCTCGACCCCTTGACCCCTTGAATCCTCCCCGTACTAGAAAGCCTGATTGGTTGCGGACCGCGATGCCGTCCGGCGACGTCTTCGAGGCGACGAATGAGCGGCTGCGCGCGTACGGCATCAACACGGTCTGCAGTTCGGCCCGCTGCCCGAACCTTGCCGAATGCTGGGGTCGCGGTACCACCACGTTCATGATACTTGGCGATACCTGTACCCGGCATTGCCGTTTCTGCGCGGTGAAAACCGGGAATCCGCACGGCGTACTGGATGAGACCGAGCCCGAGCGCGTGGCCCTGGCGGTTGCAGAACTCAAGCTCCTCTACGTCGTTCTGACATCGGTTGACCGCGACGACCTGCCGGACCTGGGAGCTGGCATGTTCGTGCGAACGCTCCATGCTCTACGCAACACGTATGACGCCGGAAGCGACGCCGCGTCCAGCGTTGGGCGTCAGGCGTCCGGCATCAGGCGTCCCCTCGTCGAAGTTCTCACGCCCGACTTCGGCGGCAGGGAGGAGTTGCTTCGGCAGGTCGTCGAAGCCGCGCCGGATGTCTTCGGGCACAATCTCGAGACGGTTGAGCGGCTGTCGCCTCAGGTGCGAGACCCGCGGGCGTCCTATCGCCGTTCGCTCTACGTACTCGCCACGGTCAAGCGCATCGCGCCGAAGCTGACGACCAAGAGCGGCCTGATGGTCGGGCTGGGAGAGACTGACGACGAATTGCGGCAGGCGCTGCGCGACCTCCGCTCGTCCGGGTGCGATATCGTCACGGTCGGCCAGTACCTGCAGCCAGTCCGCCGCTGCCTGCCGGTCGAGCGCTACGTTAGGCCCGAGGAGTTCGTGGCGCTGGAGAAGGAGGCGCTCGCGCTGGGCTTCAAGGGTGCGCTCTGCGGCCCGCTGGTGCGGAGTTCCTTCCATGCGGCGGAGCTGGCGGCTTGCCAGCAGAAGTCACGCCCCCCTATAGCCTGATCGAGCGACCAGCCGGCGACGGCAGCCGCAGACCCGGTTCTAAGCTTCTGTTTCTTGTCAGGCAATCACAGCCCGACGTCTGCGCGACCAGAGTTCAGATTGTCGTGACGGAAGCTCGGCCAGGGCGCGTCCGCCAGTGGATTCGCTGCCTCGATGGCGTAGAAGTAGCCGTCGTGCGAGCCGATGTAGAGCGTCCCGTCCGGGCCGAGCGCGGGTGATGATTCGACCTCGTCTTCGGTCTCGTACGACCACCTCAGGTAGCCGTCCGGTCCGACCGCGCAGATGTAGTTGCACATCCCGAAGTAGACAGTGCCGTCCTGGCCGATGGCCGGTGACGACCGCACGTGCTTGCCGGTGTCGTGGCGCCACTTGAGCACGCCATCCGGGCCGATGGCAAGCAGGCAGTTGTCTTCGGAGCCGGCATAGAGTGTGCCGTCGGGCCCAATGGCGACGGTGGAGTACTCGATACGAGCTTCCTCGTTCGTCCACTTGACGGTACCGTCGGGATTGAGGGCGCAGAGAGAGCCGTTGCCGACGTATACCGTGCCGTCTGTTCCAATCGACGGAGAGCTGATGAACCCGCCCAGCCCGACGCGGAACTTCCACTTGACGTCCCCGTCCGGACTGAGGGCGTGGAGCCAACCGTCGAACGACCCCACGTAGACAGTCCCGTCCGCCGCGACGGCCGGCGATGCCGCAAACAAGTCGCTGGCTTCGTAGCGCCACTTGAGCGAACCGTCCGGCCGGATCGCGTAGAGACAGCTATCACAAGATCCGACGTATATCATGCCGGCCTGGTCGATTGCCGGGGACGCGCAGACAACTCCGCCGGTCCTGTACTCCCACTTGAATGAGCCGCTTGCTGCGAGAGCCCGGAGACAGCTATCCTGCGCGCCGATGTAGATGGTACCATCATTCGCGATTGCCGGTGCGCCCCAACCGCCGGTTTCGTGCTGCCACTTGCGGGTTCCGTTGGGAGTGAAGGCGCGCACCCATCCGGCCGCGAATAGAACCGTGCCGTCGGGCGCGATAGCCGGCGACGAGATGCCCGAGCCGAGGATATTGTCGAACCGCCATTTCAGGATTCCTACGGGCATCAGCGTTATCCGGCAAGAGTCGGACCACTCCGAGGTTGAGCCCCCGGCTGCCTGGGCCTGCGCTTTGACGATGTACGTGCCTGTGTTATACCAGAAGTGGGTCAACATCAGCGAATCTCCTGCTCCGAGGGGTTCGCTCCATGCCGACGTATCGCCATCTCCCCAGGAGAAGCGGATGGCGACGTCGCCGCTGTTAGGGTTAGCGGCCACGAATTTCTGGCTTACGAAGGCGCCGCCGAGGCTCGGTCCCGAGGTTATCTCGGGCGGGCTGGGCGGAGGGTTCTTGCAGGACGTGAACAGAATCGCGCTCGCGGCAAGCGCCGCGGCCGGGAGAATGCGCTGCAGGCTCATCAGTTTCCTCTCTGGCGGCCGGGTGAAGCGGCGCCGAGTCATACTAGCCACGTGCAGACTGGCTGCAAGGTCTGAATACGCATCCGGGAAAAACCATCCGGCGGGCCGCCCGACGCGGCTGCTGCCTCACGGTCTTGACCGGCGGCCGGGTCGGTCTACAATGACGGAAACCGTATGAAGATGTACGGCCGAGCACGCACTCCGAGAGACCAGCGGACGCTGTCCTGTCTGATGGTCGTGCTGGCGTGCATCGCCGCAACAGCTCCGGCCGGGACTGCCACGGTCGAAGTGAACCTCGACACGATTGCCGCCAGGGCTCCGGCGTCTGATTCGTCCGGGCCCGCCGGTTCCGCCGGCCGCTTGCGCCTCCTCGTACCCATCCCGCGGCTGTGCCGCGTCGTGTCAGAAAGAGTCACGTTCCGGCGCTCCCATTCCGATACCCTCGACCGCGGCGCGGTGCTGTTCGCGGACGAGGCGATTGAGGCCGGGAAGGCCTTCGCCGCCTTCGACGTGGGGCCCGAGGTTGCCGGCAAGCTCGACATCACCATCACCTACCAGACCCTGCCCGCGGCGGAAAGGCTGGAACGCGAATCGTTGCTCACGGTGACCCGGGGCGGACAGGCCGACGGTATCGTACTCCACACTGCGGAGGATGGCGCCTGGTATCCGGCCGAGGATACGAGTCTCGCCGCGTTCTTCGGAGGCTGTCCGCCCGAGGGCTTTGACTTCCGCGAGCTTGCCCGGATGCCGCTGAAGTGCGACGTGGTCATCGTGGTCTGTACCGGCGGCTGGGGACGCGTGCCGCTCGAGTACTCGGATGACATCGCGCCGACCGTGTTCGCGATGCGCGATTCGGCCTTGAGTTGGGGGCTGAGTACGCTCGTCGTGCCGTACCTGCGGGTGTCCAGAGGGGTCCCGGAAAACAGGTTGCTGCAAATGGCCGAGATGCTCGCCCTGCACCACAGGGGCAGCCGCGAATTCGCGAACGTCATTGCCGGCCTGCTCGGCCGCTATCCCGAGATGAACGTTGTGCTGGTCGGGCTGTCCAACGGCGCGACGTTCGTCGGGCAGGCGATGAGACTGCTCGCGCCTGAGGCGCAGTCCCGAGTCAGCGTGCTCGAGTTCGGACCGCCGTGGTGGAACGAGTACACCGATACCCCGAATACCCTGCTGTTTGACAACGAGGGCGGCGACGCGGTCGCAGCCTGCAGGATTGACCTGGAAGTCGCTTCCCTGTTCACCGGGATCGTGCGTTCCCTCTGGACCCAACTCGCAAACCGGCCGGTCCCGTTCTCGCGAGCAGTCTACAATCCCACACACGACTACGGGTGGCCGGTTGTCGGCTCCACCGTTGTGCCGTTTCTCCGCGACCGATTCGGACTTGATCGCCAGTAGCGCCACGGCCTCGCTGCGTGCCATGTTCATTGCTCGCCCCGAACCTTGTGGTAGAATGCCTGCCGACACTTGAGCAGCCTGACCCAACCCGAAATCGACCGCGGACTGCGCATCTCCATCGTCGAGGGCGGGTTCGCGATGGTCTACGCCACGCTTGGCGGCGGGATGTTCCTCACCGGCCTCGCCCTCTGGCTCGGCGCGAACTCCTTCCAGATAGCCCTCATCGCCGCGGTCCCGCCGCTTGTCGCCGGTTTCTCGTTTCTTTCCGGCTACCTGGTGCGCAGGGTCGGTTCCCGCAAGCGGCTGTTCATCTGGCTGGCTGCAATCGGCCGGGCGGTGTTCATCGTGCTGGTGCCGTTGCTGCTGCTGCAGATGAAGGTCAGCCTGGTGCTCTTCTTTGCCGTTGTCATCCTGTCGAGTCTGATATTGACCGTCGCGGCCACGGTCTGGCAGTCGTGGATTTCGGACCTCGTGCCGGAGGAAAGGCGCGGCCGGTTCTTCGGCCTGCGCAACGCCATTCATGGCCTTATCGGAGTCTGCGTCGCCTACGCGGCGGGCCGCGGCATGGACTGGCTGAAGGCAGAGGGAAAGGAGCCGGTCGGGTACGGACTCGCGTTCGGCCTGGCCGTGCTCTTCGGCGCGGTCTCGACGCTGCTGCTTCTCAAGCAGCCGGAACCAGAAATCAAGAGCCGTCCGTCGCTGAGCCTGCGCCAGACCCTCCTCGGCCCCTTGCAGGAACCGGAGTTCCGCAAGCTCATCCTCTTCCTTGCCGTCTGGTTCGTCACCTCCTCGGTCGCGGCGCCATTCTACCTTGTTCACCTGATTAGGAACCTCAAGTTTTCCTTCACCGCCATCGGTGTCTACTCGATGATTGGCGGCGCCATCGGGATGTTCTTCCAGGTTCTCTGGGGCCGGGCGATTGACCGGTTCGGGTCACGGCCGGTTACGGTTCTGACCTTCGCCTTCGTCGGCCTGTGCCCTCTGCTCTGGCTCTTCTCGACGCCGTCCTTCCACCTGCCGATATGGTTGGACGCTCTCCTCAACGGCGTGGTCTGGACCGGCGGCAGCCTCGGGCTCTGGAACCTGCTACTCGACCTTGCCGACGACCCGTCCCACCGCGAAAGCTACTTCGCCATCTACAGCGTGGTCACCGGGCTGGCTGCGTTTGTTGCCGCGATGCTCGCCGGCGTCATTGCCCAGGCCCTGCACAACTTCCGTCTGACGCTCTTCGGATTCGAATTCGTGAACTACAGCGTGCTCTTTCTTATCGCCGGCATCGCCCGCTTTGCTTGCCTGCCGCTGCTCCTGCGCGTGCGGGAGCGCGGCTCGAAGTCGGTGCGGCACACGGTCCGGGCGGTCAGCGCGCTCGGGGTCTGGCGCATCAACCGCGGACGCGGTGTGCTGCTCGACGCTCTGGGCTTCCGCTCAAGAGGCCAACCCTGATTCGGCTCCTTCCACCACACGACCCGCCGTGACCGACTGACCGAGTCTGCCATCGTTCGTGGCGGGCATCTTGCCCGCCTTTTGCTTTCCGGGTTCCGGCGCAAGTCGGCTTCGGGGTCTCAGCGGAATTCACGTCGGGTGTCCCTCCCAAGACCGCGCTGCGAGTCATCTTGCACACCACAACGTAGGTCACCGCTCGAATCGAACCGCGAACCATGGTGGATACATCGGCACGTCTCGCCTGCCGAACCGCCGTGCGAACAGCAGCACGAACCCGCCCGAGAACCTTGGACCGTGTCTACTGTGGTGTGCCACTCAAAATTGACCCCCCTGTGCCACTGAAAACTGACCCCCCTGGTAAACTGTTTCTCGTGCCATCCGGGCC
>JAFGRF010000302.1 GCA_016935295.1 Caldifarciminota bacterium
GAGCGCCGAGGTCTTCGCCAAAATGGGCGAGCTGGGCTGGATAGAGATGTGCGGGTCAGGTGTATTCCGTCCCGAGGTGACGCGGCCGCTCGGGTGCAAGGTGCCGGTCCTTGCCTGGGGCGGGGGCGTCGAGCGAATAGCCATGCTGCGGTTCGGGCTTGACGACATACGCAAGCTGTACATGGCGGACATCGACTGGCTTCGGAACGCGAGGCTGAGCGAATGAGACGAAGCGAGAAGCTAGAAGCTAGATTGCAGAAACCAGAAGTCCAGAATCCGGCAACTCTGAATTCTGGATTATGCGATTCGGAGGAAATCTGCCGGTAGTCAGCGTTGCGACGGCCACACTCAAGCGGCTCATCGGCAAGAGCCTGAGCCGGGACGAGCTTATTGCCGCGCTTGAGCAGCTCGGCAACAATGTCGAAGGAACTGCGAGCATCACCACGTTCCGTTGCGACAGGTGCGGGCAGGTGACCGAGGTGCTAGAGCAGGCTGACTTCAACGGCGAGTGCGAATGGTGCGGCGGCAAAGCGCTGGTCGAGACCGGCACGTCCGAGGTCATCCGCATCAGCCTGTTGCCGGTCCGGCCGGACATGTTTGATGCGGCCGGGCTTGCACGGGCGCTGCGGGGCTATCTCGGCATCGAAACCGGCCTACCCGTCTATCATGTTGAGTCTTCCGGGTTGAAGGTCACGGTGCTGACGGGCCTCGAGGATATCCGACCACACATAGTCGCCTGCGTGGTGCGTGGACTCGTGATGGACGACGAGAATGTGAAGACAGTGATGAAGATGCAGGAGAACCTGCACTGGGCACTCGGTAGGAACCGCAGGCGGGCTTCAATCGGCGTGTATGACCTCGACACGGTGGAGCCCGACTTCGAGTACTCGGCGGTGACGCCTGACGGCGTCAGGTTCGTACCGCTGTTCGGAATGCCAGTTGACGAAGGGACGAGGGACGAGGGACGAGGGACGGGGGCATCGGAGATGCGGGCGGCGACACCGAGGGAGATACTGGAGAAGCACCTGAAAGGCGTGGGGTACAAGCACCTGCTGGAGAGGTACGACAAGTATCCGCTGCTTTGTGATGCCGGAGGCAAGGTGCTCTCGATGCCGCCCATCATCAACAGCGAGGGGACGCGGGTAACCCAGAAGACCAGGAGTCTGTTCATCGACGTGACCGGGCCCGACAAGAACGCAATCGAGAAGACGATTGCGGTCATCGCCTGCGGCCTCGCCGACCTTGGGGCCAAGGTTGAGGCTGTGCAGGTCGTCTATCCGGACGGTACGAGTGAGGTCACGCCGAACCTGCAGCCGCAGACAAGGACCATCGACTCCAGGACGGCGGAACGTCTCGTCGGCGTCGAAGTCCCGGACATGGCGAAGGTGCTGGAGCGGATGCGATACGGGGCGACATCCGAGGCCGGCGGCCTTGTACTACAGATTCCCGCGTACCGCGCCGACATCATGCACGAGTACGACGTCTTCGAGGACGTCGCTATCGGGTACGGCTACCACAGAGTCACGCCTCGGCTCGTCCCGAGCATGACCGTGGGCAGCCACCAGCCGATCGAGGAGCTTTCGACTACCGTCCGGCGCTTGATGACCGGGCTCGGTTTTCTCGAAATCATGACACCGGTGCTCACCAACGTAGCGGAGCACTACGAGAAGCTCGGCATGCCGGTGCCGGAGCACTATGTGCGGCTCGAGAACCCGATCAGCGTTGAGCAGACCATGGCACGGGAGCAGCTTTTCACCGGACTCCTGAGCACTCTCCGCGTCAACACGACGCGGGAGATGCCGCAGCATATCTTTGAAGCCGGTGACTGCTTTGAGCTTGCAGCCGAAACGGAGACGGGCGTGCGTACGCTGCGGAAGCTTGCTGCCGGAGTCGCCGGGCCGAGGGTCGGCTACACCGATGTGAAGCAGACCCTGGATGCGCTGGGCCGCGAACTGGGCCGCGAACTGCGGTTTGAGCCGTTCGACGACCCGACGTTCATACCCGGTCGGTGCGGCCGTGTCTTCATTCGAGCTGCGGACCAGGAAGTGCCCTGGGGGATGCTGGGTGAGGTCCACCCGGCGGTGCTGGAGTCATTCGGCATCAGCCAGCCGACAGCTCTGCTTGAGGTCGATCTGGGCGCCCTGTTCTGAGGAGTAGAGATGGTACGCTGTCCACACTGTGGTGAATCGATTGCGGACGGGCAGGAGCACTGCTATGCCTGTGGTCAGCACGTCCGCAGGCGGCGCGCCTACCAGCATGAGCATCGCGTCAACCCGCTGGTGTTCGTCGGGGCCGGTCTGATTGTAGTCCTCGTCCTTGGCGGGCTGTTGATGTTGCGCAACAAAGCCGCCAAGAAGCAGGCGGCGCTGACCGCCGCGGAGGAGATGCAGCGGGTACAGGACTCGACCCGCCGCGCCTCGCATCAGTGGCAGACGATGGTGCAGTTCGCGCGGAACGATGCCGAGGCACGTTCACTCGTGGCGGATCTGGACGCCATCGACTCCCGCTTCCAGTCGGTTCGCATGCGCGTGGCATCGCACCCGAGTCCCCCGCAGGAGAGCATCATCCGTCAACAGGAGGCCGGACTCGCCCGGCTGCATGAGGCCATCATCATCCTCGCGTCGGCTGATGAGGACAAGAAACCGGAGCAGCGGGACAGCATTGAGGCGGGAAAGCAGCGGCTTGAGGCTTTGACCAGGGAACTGGGTACGACCCAGTGAAGCGAACGGCCGGCCGCGGCCATAGACAACCTTTTGGCAGAGGTGCGTGACGGTGAGCGTCAGGTGCGGACGTTGATATCCGCCCTTAGCCGAGCGCCCAAGAAGTAGGGGTCAGGGACCAGGGATTGGGCTGGTGACGAGGGTCAGAACGGGGCGAACCGGGCTTCCTGCCAGTACGATTCCTTCAACAGGCTGGATTGCCGGCTCAGTGCCTCGGCGTGAGATTCCTCCCACTTCGCCAGTTCCTCAAAGAAACGGCGCACATCCGGCCGTTCGGCGGCCCCGGCCAGAGCCCGGTAGCGGGCAATCGTCGCCTCCTCCAGGGCAAGTCCGACCGAGAGCGCGGTCATTTCCCAGTGTGCCTCGCCGATCCTCGCACGCAACTGGTCTGAGAAGATCGGACTGGGCCCGGAGAGGTCGGCGTGGGACTTCGGCCTGAATTCCTCCCAGGGCGTGCCTTCGGCGACGTGGCCGTACTGCCGGCGCAACCACTCCTTGTGCTCGGCCTCATCACGGGCCAGTAGTTCAAAGACCTCCCGTCCCCGAGTGTCGGTAGTCCTGGCAGCAGCAGCAGTGTAGAACTGGATGCCGGTCTCTTCGGTCATGATTGCCTCTTTGAGGCCGGCGAGGAGCTGGTCTTTGGTCTGGGTCACTTCATTTCCTCCGACTTGGACGACTGCCTGGCGGGAAGGAGCTCGGATACCTTTGCTAGCAGGGCCTGGCTGTCAACCGGCTTGGGTAGAACCGCATCGGCGCCGGCTTCGAACGCCAGTTTGATATCCCGGGTGGTGGTCCGGCTGGACAGTACAACGATGGGAGCGTGGAAACTGCGGCTGCGTTTGAGCAGGGCGCAGACGCCGAAGCCGTCTACGCCCGGGATAATCAGGTCGAGCAGGACGAGGTCGGGAGGGTCGGTCTGCGCCGCCTTGATGGCGGCGATTCCATCGAGGACCCCGGCAACACGATAGCCGGCGCTGCCCAACGTTTTCTCGATCAGGGTCAGCGTCGGCCGTTCGTCTTCAACCACCAATATTCGCCTGCGTTCCACACTAGGGAGTCTAGTCCGCTCTGGGCGGCTGTCAAGCTGGGAGACTACCACTTCTTCCGCCACCAGAAGAACATGAAGGCCACGAGTGAGACGGCGGACAGACCCATCACCAGCCAGAACGACAGGGGGCTCTCGTGCGCGACCGGTAGCCGGACGTTCATCGAGAAAACGGAAACGATCAGAGTCGGTACCATGATGCCGATGGTGATGATGTTCAGCGTCTTCACCAGCACGCTGATGTTGTTCGAGACGATGGAGGCGCGGGCGTCCATCATGCTGGCGAGAATGTTCGAGTAGATTTCGGCCTGGCGGCCGCACTGCTTGTTTTCGATAATAGTATCGTCCAGGTACTCGGTTTCCTCGGGCGTGAAGGCGAACTTGGCGGAGTTGTACTTGATCTTCTCGAGCAGCAGGTCGTTGGAGTTGATGGAGCTGACGTAGTAGACGAGGCTCTTCTCCAGCCCGAACAGGTTGATGAGGTAGCGGTTTTCCATTGCCTGGTTGATCTTGTGCTCCAGTTCGACCGAGATGGAGTTGATGATCTTTAAGTGTTCGAGGAAGTGGAAGATGGAGCGGTAGACCAGCTTCAGCATTACCTCGGACAGGGTCGAGACCCGGTTGAACTGCTTGCCCTCAAACAGGGCGATGTCCTCGGCCTGCACGATGACTATCCGTTCTTTGAACAGGAAGATGCCGCCGGAGATGACCTTGAACTGCACACCGTCCTGGCCCGAGTAGTTACGCGGCCGCTTGTAGATGATGGCGGCGTGGTCGGGTTCGAACTCGAGCCGGGCCAGTTCGTCCGGGTCGAGCGCCGACGCGAGGTTGTGCTCGTCCAGCTTGCAGGAGTCGACCAGGAACCTGCGTTCGGCCTCGTCGGGCGCGACATATACCATTATCGGTCCACCCGGGGTCTCAACGACACGGCTGTCGCGGATAGCGTATGTTCTGAGCATAGTCTCAGCCTCGTCGGACAGTGCAGTTCATGCCGTACCTTGGTTCGGACGGCCTCAGCTTATGGCGGAAACATAGCCAGTCAAGATAATGCTAGCTCCCCTGCTTGCCGCTCCAACTTTCGACCTTCACGCGGATCACAGCGACGCCGCCGAGTCGCTCCGGCTTCAGCAGCCGTGCCTTGACCGTGCCCGGTGCCGGCTCAAGTCGCTCGATGAGCAGGCGCAAGGCGTGGAGTTTCTCATCGGGGTCGGTGACGAGTTCGGCCTCACCTTCGAACTGGACGGTGCGGTACCGGTGTTCGCACTCCCCGGGCACGTACCCACAATCTTCGAGCACCTGCCCGTAGACCTGCGGATTTGCAGCGATGAGGTCGAGCTTGCGACCGGTCGGGGCGCAGTGGAAGTAGAAGCAGTTGCGGTCAGCGTCATGGGCGTGACTGAGAGTAACAAGGTAGGGCTGGTTCTCGGCGCACATGGCCAGGGTCAGGAACTTCTGGCCGGCAACGATGCGGGCGATTTCCGCCGAGTCGGTGATGGCCTTGTCGGGGTGGCGCGTGTGCCAGCTCTTCATTTCGCCCGCTTTGCCAGGCAGCGTGTGATCTCGCTGGTATACACGCGGTGGTAATCCCTCTGCGGGTAGTGGACGTCGGTCTTCGGGTCGAGAAACCGCTTCGGGTCGATGTCGGTGGTGTAGAGCTTGCGGCAGACGAGCACTAGCCGTGCCTGGCGGAACGTCACCGTGTCCTTGAACGCCGCTACGGGCTCAAGCCCGGTCTCCTTGGCCTTGTCGCAGTCGCGGCCCGATTTCGATCCGCAGAAAACGAGCGCCTTCCGGTACGTCTTGGTGAAGAACGAGAGCGTGAACCGCTCGTGCTTCTCCATGAACTCGTAGGTGTAGCGGGTTGGCCGGACGAATACGAACGAGACCGGGCGGTTCCAGAGGATGCCCAGCCCGCCCCAGCTTGCGGTCATCGTGTTCCACCGCTTTGGCGTGCCGGCGGTCACGAGCATCCAGTCCTGGTCAATCAGCTTGAAGACGTTGTCTTTCAGCTTGTACGGGTCGGTTCTCATGAACTCGCTGGCCATCGCGACTCCTTTCATGTACGGCGAGATTATAGCGCCGGTCGCGACTCCGGCAACCGCCGACAGCCTCGGCCGTCCTGCTTCCGCCGCGAATGACATGCATGCATTGGCGCCGAGGATGCACTTCGTGAGGAGAACCGAAGCGCAAGCTATCTGGAAGAACGTGACATGGCCGGCAGGTTGGGCTTGTCAGGCGGCCTGCCGGAGAACCGGGCAAGCTCTCTACCGAACAGCCCTCCGAGCAGTTCTCCAAGCTACCTGTCAAACAGCTCGGCGGGTTGCTTTTCGGGCTCTCTGCTCGGCTCTTCTCCGGGCAGTCTGAGGGAGACTCCGCCCAGCTGCGGTCCCTGCTGCTCTCCGAGCAGCTCGTCAAGTTCCTCTCCAGATAGCTCGCCCCGGAGTTGACCGAACAGCAGGCCAGGTAGCGCTCCAGATTCCTCACCGGATAGTCTGCGGAGCAACCTTCCGAATTGCTTGCCGGGCAGCTTGCCGAGTAGTGTCCAGAATAGCCGGGGGGATGGGGCAGGGGAGATTGGGCAATGCCCAATAAACAATTGCTAATGAACAACTTAGGGCATTTGTGGGCCTGATTTCGAGGGAACTTATACTAAACTGGTCTGATGTCCTGCGCCGCGTCTCGGCGTTGGGCGCGAGGCATCGGCGACCGCAAACTCGGGGGCGTCAGTTGCCAGCTCGGCGGGCTTGGGAGACGATTGCGCGCGAGGACAGGGGCAGCCTGAATGGGCGCCAAATGGGGACAGTCCCACGGAGCGCTTGCATCGAACTCAGCGCGGTACAGTCCCCATTTGGACGGGCCAGTCGTCGTTCTCGTACGGGTCGGCGTGCTTGGCGGTTGTATCGGCCTCTCACCTACCTGTTGACCGGGAGCGCATCCGGCCTATCATCCTGCGTGCGGAATAGGCGTAACCAGACGGCGGTATATTCGAGCGGAGGTAGAATAATGCATCAACTGAAAAAGCTGCTGTGCGTGCTGATTCTCGCCGGGCCTTTGCTGGCGCTGGCTCAGCCCGCGGATATGCCCGAGGAAGACAAGACGCTCTCGCCCTACTTCCTCATCAAGAGCGGCGACCCGAACGTTGACCGGCTGCCTTTGCTTTCGACCAAGGCAGACGTCTCTATTGCCGGGGTGATTGCCGACGTCAAGGTGAAGCAGGTCTACAAGAACGACGGCAAGAAGCCGATCGAGGCAATCTACACGTTCCCGGCCTCGACCCGGGCCGCGGTCTACGCGATGAAGATGACCATCGGCGACCGCACCATCGTCGCCGACATCAGGGAGCGGGAGAAGGCGCGCAAGGAGTACGAGCAGGCGAAGCAGGAGGGCAAGACCGCCTCCCTGCTCGAACAGCAGCGGCCGAACGTGTTCCAGATGAACGTCGCCAACATCATGCCCGGCGATTTCATCACGGTCGAGATGTCTTACACCGAACTTCTGGTTCCGACCGAGGGCGTGTACGAGTTCGCCTACCCGACCGTGGTCGGGCCGCGCTACTCCAACATCCCGGAGAAGCAGGCCAAGGAAACCGACAAGTGGGTGAAGAGCCCTTACACCCACGAGGGCGAAGCGCCGACCTACGAGTTCGGCATGAATGCCCGTATCGCGGCCGGGCTGCCGATACAGGACATTTCCTGCCCGTCGCACAAGGTCACGACCAGTTTTGCCGGGCTGAATGAAGCCTCGGTCCGGCTCGACCCGTCCGAGAAGGCCGGCGGCAACCGGGACTTCATCCTGCACTATCGCCTGACCGGCGGGAAGATCGAGTCCGGGCTGTTGCTCTATCCGGGCAAGGATGAGAGCTTCTTCCTGCTGATGCTGCAGCCGCCGAAGCGGGTCGAGACCGCGCAGATTCCGCGGCGCGAGTTCGTCTTCATCATGGACGTGTCCGGCTCGATGCACGGGTACCCGATTGACATCTCGAAGAAGCTGATGCGGAATCTGCTCACGAACCTGCGGTCCAAGGACTGCTTCAACATTCTCTTCTTCGCGGGCGGCAACTTCGTCCTGTCCGAGAAGTCTTTGTCGGCCACGAAGGAGAACATCGAGGACGCGCTCGCGGCCATCGACAAGCAGCAGGGCGGCGGCGGAACCGAGCTGCTGCCGGCGCTCAAGCGGGCTCTCGCCCTGCCGCGGGCCGAAGGAACGTCCCGCACGGTTGTGATTGCCACGGACGGCTATGTCACGGTCGAGGCCGAGGCGTTCGACCTTATTCGGGACAACCTGGGCAAGGCGAACATGTTCGCGTTCGGAATCGGCAGCAGTGTGAACCGTTTGATTATCGAAGGTATGGCGCACGTCGGGCAGGGCGAGCCGTTCATTCTCGACAAGCCGGACGTGGCCGACGCCCAGGCAGAGAAGTTCCGCAAGTACATCCAGACGCCGGTGCTGACCGGCATCTCGGTCGATTTCCCCGGGTTCGACGCCTACGACGTTGAGCCGCCTTCCATCCCGGACGTGCTGGCGGAGCGCCCGATTCTGGTGTACGGCAAGTACCGCGGCAAGCCCACGGGCGCGATCACCGTGCGCGGCCTGACCGCGAGCGGGAAGTACACCGAGTCCATTGACGTGGGCGAGACCAAGCCGGATGAGCAGAACGTCGCGCTCCGCTACCTGTGGGCGCGGCACCGCATCCAGCTTCTTTCCGACTACGGCAATGTCGGGCGCGGCCAGGACAGCGTGGGCATCAAGGAAGTCACGGACCTCGGCCTGAAGTACAGCCTGCTGACCCAGTACACATCGTTCGTCGCGGTCGACAAGAAGGTACGGAATGTAGGCGGCAAGACCGAAGTGGTCGAGCAGGTCCTGCCGCTGCCGCAGGGCGTGAGTGACTACGCGGTCGGCGGCGGCGCGGCGGCAGGTTTGAAGGGCACCTTCTGGAGTTCGCCGATGCCGAGCAGACAGGCCGTGAGCGGGGAACGGGGCGGACGGTTCAACGACGTGGAGTACCTCCGGGAAGCTCCCAGTGCTCCTCAGTCGGGCACAGTGGAGATCGGCAAGATACAGGTGAAAGGCGGCCTGTCCGAACGCGCCGTGAAGGACGCCGTCGAGAAGAAGCTGGCTGAAATCAAGGCAGACTACGCCATCGAACTCTCAAGCCAGCCGAAGCTCAAGGGCAAGATGGTCGTCGAGTTCGTGATACAGGCCGACGGCACCGTGCGTGACGTCAAGGTCACTGCAAACCAATTGACCGCCGACCTTGCGAAGAAACTCACTAAGTACTTCGAGCAGTTCACGTTCGTACAGCCCACGGGCGGCGAAGCGACCGTGAAGGTAACCTTGGACTTCAAACCATAGCGCCGCGAAGTCTCCTTCGGCCCAGTGCGGGGAAGCTCGTCTTCCTCGCACTGGCTGTTGTGGTTCTCGTTTGTCAGCACCTGGGACAAGACCGCGCTCGGCGGTTCTGCGAGGGAAACCTCGCTGACCTCTCGGTCTTCGTGCGGAAGACTAGTCCTGCCCTGCCGGCTCACTGAGCGCGGCAGTGACCTGGGACTTCAGCTCGGGGATGCGGTTACGGACTATGTCCCAGACCGCCTCAAGGTCGACACCCATGTAGTCGTGAATCAGCACGTCCCGGAGACCGGCCATTCTCTGCCAGGGAACCTGTGGGTGCGTCTTGCGGAACTCCCCTGACAAATGCTTGGTGGCCTCGCCGACTATCTCCAACTGGCGAACTATTCCGTCCTGCCAGTGGGGCTCACTCAGGAAGGCCTCGTGTCCATGCGACGCATACTGCTCTATCCTCTCAATTGCATCCCGAATGTGAAGCAGATACGTCTGGTCGGACTTCAAAGTGCCGCGGCTTCCTTGAGCACCGCTGCCCGGATGTACGGGCTGACCGCGCGCTCGGTAACGACGTCTACTCC
>JAFGRF010000303.1 GCA_016935295.1 Caldifarciminota bacterium
CAGCGCCGACTCACGGGTGAAGTCGGACAGGCGCACCTTGATGACGATACCCGGGGAAGTGCGGGCGCCGAAACAGGCATACCCGTTGGTCGCGTCGAGCGTCGCCGCCCAGAGGTTGTTCTCGCCGCTGTTAAGGGTGATGGCCCCTACCCTAGAAAAGTCGGAGAGCCGAATCTTGACGACCCGCGCCGGCGAGGTGCGGGTGCCCAGATACATGAAGCCGTTGGCGGAATCTATCACGACCGCCGGGCCGACGTCGTTTTCCCCGGAGGCCAGGGTGAGCGAGCCCACGCGGGTGTAGTCCGAGAGCCGGACCTTGGCGATCTTGGCCGGGGAGTTCTTGCTCCCTATATAGAGGTAACCCGCAGCTTGGTCGATGGCAACCATGTCCGCGTACTGCTCGTCGGAGTTGCAGACGAAGACCGCCGAGCGGCTGATGCCGCCGGGAGGAGTCAGGGTCAGGTTCTGGTAGGAGGTGACCGGAGCGCCGACGGCCAGGGCCACATCGTCGCCGCCCTTGTACTCCACCGTGTTCGGCGTGTTGGTGGTGGTGTCGAGGGTGCCCGCGCCGAACAGCGGCTCGCCGGAGTCGGTCAGGAGCAGCTTGCCGTTGGCTCCCAGCCGAAATGTGCCGTTCACGACGAGGGAGCCGGTCATCGTGGTGACGCCGGCGGCCTGGACCACAACCCCACTATACAAGGAAGAGACCTCGATGCGGTCGACGGTGACGCTGGCGTCGATGGTGCAGTTACCGGCACCGCCCCCGTCGAAGAAGGCCTTGTCGCCGCTTTCCGGGACCGTGGCCCCGCCAGCGCCGCCGGAAGTGGCCGACCAGTTGGCGCTGCTGCTCCAGTCCCCGGCGCTCGCCGCTACCCAGTAGCGGTCCGCCGCCTGGGCGACCGAGCCTCCGAACAAGAGGGGCATCCCGACGAAAAGAGCAGCAACGATCACCACTGTCCGTTGAACACGGCTCATCCGGCACCTCCTCCAACAAACTGTCCTGCGGGCTGCGACGGCCACGCTTCCATTCGTCGCCTTTGGTCTGCGAGTCAGGGCTCCCATCGGCATTCCCCCGAGCCACCGCTCTGCACATCCCAAGGTGTTGAGTTGAGTGGGCGGATTGTACCTCCCGGCTGGCCGTCGTCAAACGAAATCCGCAGGAAACCGAGGGAAAGGCGCTCCGAAAAGCACATTGGACGCAGCCGGATGTTCCTGTTCTGGGAACGGACGCTCCGAACTGCACCACGCTGGTGCGAAGTTGCACCGCAGTTGTGCAAGAAACCTTGTGCAGTGCTGCAGTCAGCGGTCTTTCGCGGTTCGGAAGCGCCTCGGAGGTGCTGCCAACGCCTGAGCGGCCAGCCCTGTGCTCGTCGCCTGGCCAATGATCCCGGGCCGGAGGCAGCTATCTCGGGGTCTGCTGACTTGCCAAACATGACGAGGGACGAAAAGCGTTTTGACCTTCGACGTGAGCGGCGCTATGATTTCTGCCCGTCACCCGTACTGGAGGCATCCCGATGAACAAGGCGCTGATTGTTGGGGCTGTCCTGCTGGGTGCAGTTCTGGGCGTAGGGGGATACCACCTCGCGGTCTGTGGGGCCGGCAAGGGCTCGACCCGGGTCGAGTCATCGCCCTCTTCCTTCCAGCAGGCGGACTTGGCGGAGATCCGCAAGCACCTTGCGGCCATCGAGACCCGGTTGGCGAAGGTGGAGGCCAAGCCGGGGTTCAACGAGGTTCTGGACGATCCGACGATGCGCGAGCGACTGGCGGCGGCTATGGTCGAGGCGCGGAATCCGGGCATGGTGACGCCCCGGCCGCCCGTGCAGGGCCCCGAGGCGTGGCGCGAGGGGATGGCTGCCCGCTACCGCGCCGACTACGCCAAGGTGCTCGACGAGGCGCGGAAGGCGCTCAAGGTTGACGAGGCCAAGTGGAAGGAAGTCCAGCCGGTCTTCGAGAAGCACTTCGCGCCGGTGGATGCCGCGCTCAAAGACTTGGCGACTGGGAAGAGCAGCGCGCCGCCGAAGATTAACGATCTTGTCGCTCCGGGGCTGCCGGCCACGCTGAGCACGCTTCAGAAGCTCCTCGGCCCGGAAGCTTGGCAGGCATTCGACTCGTGGCGCAAGGCCGAGGAACAGGGGCTCGCCTGGGGCGCGGGCAAGGGCGACTACTTCCTGGACGGCGATGAGTTCAAAAGCTACCAGGTGAAGCGCGCGGTGCAGATGCACTGGCCCGTTCTGCAAGGCAGCCTGTCGCCGCTCTACGAGCGGCTTGCGCTGGATGCCCAGAAGAAGGAAGAGGTCGAGGCCGTCATAAAGGCGCACTTGTCCAAGGCATTCGAGGCGTTCAAGGACGCACCGCGCATCGATCTGCAAAGCGATGATGGGCGGGCCAAGGTCAAATCCGCGAGCGCAGCCACAGAGGCGGAACTTGGAAAGATACTGGGAACGGATGGGCTCCAGAAGTTCAGAGAATGGAAGTCGGCGCCAGGCAACCGGGCGGCAGTGTATTTCGGCGAGGCAGTCAAGGCACCGCAGCCGGGAGCCGTGCGCCCGCCGACCGCCCCCGGCCCGCGGCCTGGTTCCGGCGAGGGACACCCTCAGTTTTGACCGTTCTTCACAGCAGTACACTGCTGTCCGGTCATAAGTCGAAGAGGCTCAGTTGGTTAGG
>JAFGRF010000304.1 GCA_016935295.1 Caldifarciminota bacterium
ACCTTTGCCGCGTGGACCGCGAACGAACGCGGCGTGAACGTCACCCGCTGCTCTACCGCGCTCACGGAAGACACCTACCACGCCAACGATACCTTGAACGGCTCGGTGACCGTGCGCGTGCGGGACGTCGCCTGCACGCAGATCCTGGAACCCACCGACACGGTCGATTTCGGGACAGTGGTCACGCCTCGGGCCGTGGTGAAAAACTGCGGCACGACCACCGAGACATTCGACACGCGGTTCGCCATCGGCACCGACTATGCGGATGCGGTAACGCGGACGCTTGCGGCCGGCGGGAGCCAAACGATCGACTTCGCCGGCTGGATGGCGTTCACGGTCGGAACGCTGCCCACGGTCTGCGCCACGATGCTCGCAGCCGATATGAATCCGGCCAACGATACGATACAGGATTCCATTGTGGTAGTAGGGCCCGTCGGGGTCGCCGAACAACCCGGACTGCCCCGGGTCCTGTCGCTCGAACGGCCTACGCCTGACCCGATGCGCGGACACGCCACCATCAGGTTCACCATCCCGTGCCGGGCTCGCGCGGGCATCACTATCCGTTCGGCTTCCGGTGCTCTAGTCCGGATTCTCTCCAGCCCTCGGTCCCTGGCCCCCGGCAGCTACTCCCTGAACTGGGACGGCCACGACAGACTGGGCCGGCGCGTCGGCAAGGGAATCTACTTCTGGCGTCTCGAGACTGACGATGCCACGCTCACCCGCAAGGCCATCAAGATAGACTGAGCGCGACCGGTCGCGGGTCGTCGATTCCAGATCGGCGACCTGCCCCTGACAGCCGGCAGCTTCCGGCCACGGGCATCGCAGACCGTAGATCGGCCGGTCCCGACACCCCGCCCTGGTTTCTATCCTCAGGTCCCTCTGCCCTGGAGTACATTGGAGACTCCGCTGCAGGTTCCGGGCAGTCACTCTGATTGCTCCCTGAATCCGATATTGAAGTAACCACAGATCAACACTGATGAACACCGAATGGGTGACGACGTCCGGGCTTGTTCCTACGCCTGTGTTTATCTGTGTCTATCCGTGGTTCAATATCGGGATTGGGGTTGCTGACCTGACTTGACAGGAATATCCGCGGAACTAGACTGGTGCTGCACATCGGGTCAACCATGCCACGAGACTTGTCAGGTCTGATTACGCTCAACCTCGAGGTCAACGGCATCCCTGTTCGCCTGGGCACCGAGCTCGACGACGAGACTTGGCGTAAGGCCATCGATACCGGCGTGTTCATCCCCGTGGGTTTCTTCGGGAAGCTCGCGATGGGCGCCGGGCTTTCGGGCGGCGCGGCCTACACCGCCAAGAATCGTGAACTGCAGATGTTCGGGGGCAAAATGTTCTTTGCGCCCGACCTCGGTGACGGCCCCCTCAAATTCGGAACGTCAGTCTCGGCGTTCTTCCGAAACGACTCCCTGTATCGGCTCAGGGTCGGCGTGTCCGGCAACAGGAAGTCCGCAAACCACTTCGCAAGGCAGTGTGCGCATGCGCTGACTCGTCAGCTCGGCGAGCCGAACCAACGCACGAAGGACGGGGCTCACGTGTGGTGGGGCAAATCCGACCGTCTCACGCTGTTCCACGCCCGTGACAAGTACTTCATCCACGAACTGAACCCAGGCAGGAAGTAGAGCCGCAGTCAGCGGCGTGCCGGCCGACACACTGCCGTCGCAGACCGGCGAGCGCAGTCCGTCAGCCGTGCAACTGATGCACGAGGTCACAACGGAAACAGCGCAGCGTTCCGCAGTGCCTGAATCCGGCCCGCTCGAGCTCGGCATGGAACGGGAGGTTTTCGGAGTCGGTCTCGGCCACGACGGTCTTGAACCCCTTGGCCTGCAGCAGCGCCGTCCCTTTCGCAAGCAGGTCGAAGCCGTAGCCTGAGCCCCGCATCTCGGGCACGACACCGAGGTAGTCGATGGTCCCTTCGCGGTCGTCGAGCCGCTTGGGCACGACCAGGCCGCAAAGCGTCCCATCGGCAAGATAACCGAGCAACCATTCGGTCGGCTCGAAGCTCCCCTGCTTGAGGACGCGCATGTACCAGCCGGCCGTTTCCGCCGCGCCGTGCTTCTTGAGTCGCGCCCGGTCCTCGCGGTCAAGGGTGCCGACCGTGACCTGCCCGATTGCCTGCTCGAACGAGTACTCACCGGCCTCGGACATGGGCCGGAACTTGAGCCTCACCTTGACCCGCATCGGAGTACCGGAGTCCTGCCACACGTATCTCTTCTTCTCCTGGTACTGCTTGAACCCAACCGCCTCGATGAGTGCCCGGTAGAGCTCCGGGTCCGGGTCGTAGATGTCGTAGATGGCGTACTCCACTCCCGTTACTCCGTTCTCCTTCTGGCGTGCCAGTGCGGTGTTCAACAGGGCCATCCCGGTCTTGAAGAAGTCAGCCGTTGCGGAGATGTGCGTTCCGAACATCGCCAGTTCGCTCGGTGAAGAACGGCGGTGAAAAAAGACACGCCCGACCGGTCTGCCGTCCTGCTCAACGAGAAAAGCCAGCTCCGGCGCGCTCGTCCCCTCTTTCCAGATGCGCCGGACCACGTCGGCAAGCCAGCCGGTGCCGCCCATGGCACAGCACGCGTCCAGCTCCTCAGGCTTGATTGTCCGTATGGTCACCTGCTAGGATAGTCCGGGCACTGCCCGTGTCAACCGAACCGAGTCCGCTGTGCAGAAACCGCCGCAATCGCGCGGGTTCGCACCGCCGGCCTCGATCCGCAACACAAGCAAACGGGGCGGGCATCCTAGCCCGCCCCGTGATAGCTCTACCTGCTAGTCTGTGAGTATCAGCTTCTTGGTCAGCGAAGCCTTGTCGCTGGTCAGCGTGTAGAAGTAGACCCCGGCAGCGGCTTCATGCGCATCCCATGTCGCCGTGTACCGGCCGGCCTCGCGACGCCCGGAGGCGATCGCCTGAACCGGTCGGCCCACCGCGTCGTAGACGACGAGCGACACGTTGCCCGCCTGCGGCAGCATGTAGGATATGCGCGTGCGCCCGCCGAAGGGATTGGGCTCGGCCACCGCAGTCAGTTGCAGCGGTGCGATGGCCCGTTTCTCGGCGACTCCGCCCTTCGGTATCTCGGTACCCGGTATCTTCTGGACAACCACGGGGTTCGGCGTGGCCGGACCCTCGGACTGGACGTAGAACCCGGAGACAGAATCGTCCTCGAACAGGATGTAGACCGTATCCTCGTCAGAGCCGCCGTCGACCGCCATGTCGATGACCGACGGAAACCGCATCGAGTGAGTCCCGGCATCGGTGACCTTGATACCGTCGCCCCACGTGAGCCCGTTGTCGTCTGACCCCGACATCCAGATGTCGGCACGGGCGCGCGAGGTGGTCGGCTCGTAGTTCAGCGTGTCGAACTGCTCCCAGGCCACGTACAGGTTGCCGTCGTTGTCCTGCCCGATCGTCGGACGGCAGGCCAGCGTGGCGTTGTAACCGATCGCATAGAGGTAGTTGTCCGGGTAGACCGACGCGGTGGCAATATGGCTCCACTGCGGGTTGTTGTCCGGGCAGTAATGCCAGATCTGCGACGGCAGAATGTACCCGGTGTCGTTGATCATCGGCATCAGGTTGGCCACGATGTGGAACATATCCTGAGCGTCATACCACGGGAACAGGGACGTGATGTGGCAGCTTGTCACCGTATCGCCACCGTATGCCATCGGCAGGTCGAGCAGCGTCGGGCCATTGCCCCAGCTCGCTCCGCCGTCGGTGCTGTAGTTCACATACGCATCCTCAAGCCCGGTCGTCACGTTGATGGACCAGGTCAAAGCG
>JAFGRF010000305.1 GCA_016935295.1 Caldifarciminota bacterium
GACCGACATGGACATGCTCGTGTCGCTCGGGCCGCGCACGCCGCTGGACGCGGACAAGCTCTACACCCGGTTCTTCGACTTCCTCAAGAAAAAGGGCTACAAGCCGACCCGTCTGAATGTCTCAATCGGTTTGCAGTATCACGGTCTCGAGGTCCAGCTTATCCCCGCCCGTCAGGAGTGGGGCGGCGCGAACGACCACCGGATTTTCGAGACCGAGCACCAGCGGGTGACACGCACGAACTTCGACACCCACCTGCGGGTGGTGCAGGAGTCAGACTTCATCGATGAGATTCGGCTGGCGAAGATCTGGCGCAATCTGCGAAGTCTGCGCCTGCCGTCCTTCTGCCTTGAACTTGCCGTCATGGATGCCCTGCACCACAGTCCACACGATCAGCCGGCAGCGAACATGGAGACCGTGCTTCGGTACTTCAAGGATGCTCTGCCCAACGCCCCGCTTCGCGACCCGGCCAACTTCGAGAACCGCGTTTCCGACGACATGTTGAAGCACGAGAAAATCGCCATCTCGGAGGCCGCCGCCGAGAGCCTGAAGCAGCAGAGCTGGGCAAAGGTGGTGTGGTAGGAAGAGAACCGAAGTCAGAAGGCAGAGGTCGGAAGTAGGAAGTCCGGACGGTAGTCCCCAGTTCGGGTGCCGATACCTCAGTTTCCTTGACCCATTCCCCAAACCCTGACGAGATCGCACGACAGCGGCGTGAACGGCGGCGTTGCGTCGAACAGGCAGCCGGTTGGTGGCGCCACGCGCGCGTGGCCGCGGCGCAGGCGGCGACCGGTTCGCCGGGTCGGGCTTACAACCAGCTCGAGGCCAGGTTCGCCAGGATGCTCGATGCGGCCGGAGTGGAGTATCGCTGGCAGTTCCCGCTCGGACCGTACGCCTACGACTTCCTGCTCCCCGACAAGCTGCTGGTGGAAGTGCACGGGACGTACTGGCACGCCGACCCGCGTTCCTACGAAGGCAGAACGCTCACGCCTGACCAGCGGCGGAATCGACTGCACGACCTGGACAAGAAGCTGTTCGCCGCGGGCCGGGGCTACAGACTGAAAGTGGTCTGGGAGGCTGACCTCACTCGCAGCGGCATCAAGCTCCCCGACTTGCTCGACATCGGCCGGGGCAGGACCTGAGCCGGATTCTTTGATTCCTACCGCTCGTTCGCGTATCTTCTCCAGTTGTCGTTGAAAGCCCCTGCCATCCTGCTGATTCTGCTTGCCGCAGCCACACGTGCTGCGGTCGTACCATCATTCACTCTCGGCTATCGAGGAGAGCCGGGCGTGGAGTCGAAGCTGCTCGCGTCCGCGCAGGCCGATGTAGAACCAGTTTCCTACTTGAAGCTCGATGCCGGGCTCTCATTCAACCTGTTCCAGAACAATGGCCTCGGTGCGGTTGCACTCGGAGTCGGCGCAGTGGCGTACGACCGCATCAAACTGACTCTCAGGCTTGCGGTCCAGCACCAGCAGTGGACCGACTGGCAGGCAGGGGAGAACCGCGTACTGGCGACGCTCGAAGCCGGGCCGGTGTACGGGCTGGATGCCGGCCTCGGTCTGGTGCAGCGCGTCCCGGTGTTCGGAGACAAGTATTGGTCACCGCTGGTCTGGAGCGGCGGCGCGGAGGAGTGGAATCTCCTGTACCGGCTGCGGTGGAAGTTCATCGAGCGGGAGAACTGGTGGCTCCGGGCCGGCTTCTCCAGCTATGACCGGTACACGGCCCACAATCCCCAGCAGTTCCCGTTCGAGGTTGACGGCGCATACCGACTGAAGGGCAATGTCGAACTGGCTGCTCGCGCCGGCACGGCCATCGTCGGTCTCTCGGGCCTGCTCATGTCGTTCCACGAAGTCGAGCTGAACGCAGGCGTGGGATATGCATTCTAGGCGTATCGCCCTGCTCGGCAGCGCTGTTCTGCTCGCCCTGTGCGCCTGCGAGTGGAACCTGTGGGGGACTGTCGTTCGACCGACGGTTGAGGACCGTGTCAGGGAGAGCCTGAGCGGTGCGCTCCCGGCACCCGACTCGGTCGCAGTGAACCCGGACTCGTTCTGCTTCGCGGTCTTCGGCGACCCGCAGATCGGCCACGACTTTCAAACCAGCCTGGCACGGTTCAAAGAGGAAGCGGCCGAGCGCGGCATGGATTTCTTCTGCGTGCTCGGCGACCTGACGAATGATGCCACGCCGGAGGAGTGTGACAGCATCAAAGCCCAACTCGACCGCGTCGGCATACCCTACTACGCGACTATCGGCAACCACGACTTGTACCAGGCCGACGGCTGGGAACGGTTCAAGCAGGACTATGGGCCGAGTTGTTACGCGGTCGCGGTCGCCGACCGCATCAAGCTGGTATTCCTCGACACGGCGGACGGCACCATCGGCCTGACTCAGTTTGACTGGTTTGAGTCGGAACTGCAGGATACGTTGCTCACGAGGATCGTTCTTACGCACTTCCCGGTCTTCGACGGCGAGAGGCCGGTGATGTGGCGGCTGGCAAGCGGCGCGGAGCGAGTGAAGGTGCAGAGCCTGCTGGAGCGGTACGGTGCCTATGCCTGGTGCGCCGGGCACATCCACGGCTGGCGCCACATGCAGGTTGGCTCGGTCAACCACTTCACCTGCGGTTCGATGGCGCCGGGCACGCTTGACTACGGCAACCCGGGCTACCTGCTGTTCCGCTTTGCCCACGGCTCGCTTTCATGGCAGTTCGTAGAACTCGACTAGGGGCTGGGGGATAGGGGTCAGGGACTAGGACCCGTCTCTTATCAGCTTTCGACGAATCAACCTGATCGAGATCGAGCCTTCGGCCAGCAACCGGTCATGGGAGTCCCCCGGCGATAGGCGGGCACCGATCTTCCGGCGGCGTTCGTCGCGCAGCGCGAGAATCCTGGTCTTCTTCACCAAAGCCGCTCAGTGTACCGGCGCGGCATCGCCCTGAACACGGACCGGAAGCCGGTACGGGACGCTAGAACTGAGCGGTGAGGCGACCGGACAGTGTATGCGTCGGTGTACCGGACAGCACAAGGCCGGATTGGTAGATGAGCTGGACGTAGAGGAAGCGGAGCAGATTAAAATTGAACCCCGCGGCAGGGCGGAGCAAGACCTTCCAGGGGTCAGGGAGCCAGTCAGAGCCGCTGGCGGAGAAAGTGCGCTGTTCCCAGCTCGCGCCGAAGCCGACGCTGGCGTAGGACCGGGAGCTGAACCGGATCAGGGCTTCGAGGTTGGGAGCGACGCTTTGTGGGCGTAGGGTCAACGTCTGCCCGTAGTACTCATCGTCGAATCCGTAGGTGGCGGTCAGCCGCGTGCGGAGCAACTCCGACCAGGGCATGTTCCACTCGAGATAGACGTTGCGGCGCGTGGTTCGGGGCAGACCGGACCCGGACCGTGAGTTGAACTGCGCGGTCAGGAGCCCGATCCCTCCGGGTTCATACTGTGCCTTCAGTTCGTCCTCGGTCGACGTCCTCAGTTCGGGCAGTTCGTAGCACGCAGAGCCAGTGTTGCTCACGGTTCGCTTCGCTCGCAGGGTCAGAGCGGCAGAGGGCTGAAGCTGGATGGTGCCGTACAGGGTTCGAAGGTCACTTACAGAAGAGATGTCGAATGATGAGCTCCGGTCGTCCAGCGGCCGGATGAGGAACAGCGAAGGTACGTAGCTGGAGTCGAGGTTGCGGACGTACTCGTCGAAATTGGAGCCGGTGCCGACCGAGAAGTTGACGACCGACAGCTTCGACCACCAACGGCCCGGTGCAACCTGCAGATTGTTGTAGAAGTAGCCTTCCAGTTCCAGGTCCTGCGTGGATCCCATCATGCTCGCCCCGGACAGGAGGTCGTATGAGCCGGTGTAATAGAACCCCGGTACGACGTCGACGTTGAGTTGTCCGCGGAGCTCGTCCTCGCGGCGCGTCTTCTCGCCTTCGGTCGACAGGCCGTTGCTCCGGTAGCGGATACTGCCCTGGACCGGAAACGGCAGGACGAACGTTGCCTCGGCGATGTACTCCAGAGAGCGGTCGAGCGGCCCAGAGGTCAGGCGGTCCAGTGTTGTGTTCTGGACGATGCCGTTAAGCTTCAGCTTGGAGCTGAGGACCGCGAACTCGTAGCCGGCGCTTGCCTTGGTCCTGAGTCGACTGCCGTCGGGCAGGCGGTCACTGGCGTAGAGCACGTATCCGTTTGGGTACCTCGGATTGACGTAGCTGAGTTTTCCGGTCAGGTAGTCGGCGGTCTGCGGTGCGGCGCTCCGCGACAGGGTGTCGGCCACGTAGTCGCGCCTGGCCGAGCCGTCGACGCGGAGGTGAGAGAAGGGTACAACTCCCGCCGAGAACGCAGCCGAGTGACGGAGCGTGCCGTAGCGCCGGATCCCCGCCCCGAGCTCTTCGAACTCCGACCCAAATCCGCGGTACTGAGCTGCGGCGCTGAACACGCCGCAGTTGCCGCTCAACGAGTAGTCCTGGGCCAGCGCTTTGTCAGCATTGACCGCCAACTGAGGTACAAAGCTGATGTTCTTGTCCGTGCCCGCTCCGACCTCTGCCCGTCCTGAGAGATGGATTACGTTCTCGTCCGCCACGCGCGTGAAACCAGGGGCAAGCAGAACCGAGGACGGCGAGTCGAGAACGGCGAAGCTTGGCTGGGCGGAGAAGAGCAGGTGCCGAGATGCCCACGAATCCGGCTGCTCGACCGATGAGTAGCGCACGTCAATCTGGCTGTAGTCGGTGACCACGTCTTTCTTCAGGAACAGCAGGATGCCGGAGGTGTAGTCAACCACATAGTCGGCACCGCGCGTTACTGCCGCGCCGTCAACGACGACGGTTTCACTGTTTTTGACCATCGGCCGGTGAGTGAGGTTGTAGAAGGTCGACTGCGAGCGGAAGGTGGCGCGGAGCGTGTAGACGGAGGGGGAGAGCGAGTCGGCAACCAGGGGCAGGGGGAAGGAGAGGAAGCCGAGGTCGTGGTTGAGATGGGCGGGGTCTACGCGGCCATCGTGGTCGTCGTCGATTCCGAACCCGGATAGAGCGTGGACCGCGCCCGCAGTATCGGTGATTCGGAGCTCGAACGACCCGGGCGTTATGTCCGGGCCGAAGAAGTAGGTATTCCTGAGCGCGCTGCCGACCACGGATTCGGACTGGAGAACCTGCGCTCCCCAATCGGTCAGCAGCACGAGCGCGTCGCCGGGGTCGCGCGGGGTAAGGAAACGGACTGTGCCGTTCGTCCGGTCCACGAAGTAGTCGATGCCGCGCAGGAGCGGGTCGAAGTCACCCGCGACACCGCCGACGGTGAAGCCGACGCGCGTCTTCGGGCTGTTCGTCGCCGGGCTGCGGTCGTCGGCGAACACCGTGTCCCACTGTGAGGCAACAGGCGTCGGGATTCGGTAGAAGACGCCGCGGGCGTAGCCGACGTCGGGCCGAGTGACTTCCTTGTCAACCGAGCGGCCCGTGAAGAAGTCGCTGCGCAGGGCCGACTCGATGCGGCCGGCCTGCAGGTCGAGAGTGTGGTCATCGCGCTTGAGCCGCGCGTTGGCGCCAAGGGTCGAGAACTGCGGGATGAGGTCGAAATCAGAGAATTCGGACTTGAGCTTTCCGGCATTCGCACGGTGGAGCACGTCGGAACCGAGGCCGCGGTAGCCGAGGCCGTAGGAAACCTGGTCCTTGTCCGAGTCGTCGTAGTAGAGAGAAAGGGCGCGGCCGGAATGGTGTCGGGCCGCGAGGCTGAGGCCGACGTTCTCGATGTCGGTGGTGCTGGTGCTGCTGCCTGAGGCCGTAAGTGACCGGGAGTAGTAGGCGCGGCCGGCGAGACGGATGTCGGTGTCCGGGACGATGCCCAGATGCGCACCGGCATCGTCCAGCCAGGCAAGCTGCTCCCTCTTCGCCTGCGGCGGCTCGAAGCGCTCCTGTCCCCAGTATCCCTGCTGACGGTCGAAGTACTGGATGCCGCCCGCGGTCAGGGCGTAGATGTACTGCCGGTCGCAGTAGGTTCGCACGAGGCTGTCATCGGCGAGGCCGTTGTTCCTGGTCCAGACCTGCCGGGTGCCTTCTTTGGTGCCGATGACTACAAGCCCCTGGTCGGAAGCGAACAGCATCTCTGACGACGTGAGGAACGCGTCGGTCACGACATCGGGCAGCCCGACGAGTTGCGGCGCGCTCCAGCGGTCTGAGCCGGGGTCGTAGATGAGCGGCCTGCCGCCTTCAGCGAAGAGCACCGAATCGCCGAGCACCGAAAAGTCGGCATCGGGAATGGGGCTGTACTCGGTCCACGATGCGGTGGTCTTCCGGTAACCGACCAGCCGCGTACGGCCTACGAACCAGAGCAGATTCCGCGAGTCGATGATGCGGACGTAGGAGTCGGCCGGGGCCGGCGTTGCGTCGATGCGGTCGAACTTGAGGTCGCAGCTGAGTACGCCCGCAGTCGTGGCAATCCAGAGCCGTTCCTCCTCCGCCAGCAGGGCGAGGACCGGGGCGGCCGAGCGCTGCTGCCAGGTCTCCGAGAACTTGTCGAACCGCGCAAGGCCCGAGTCGCCGCCGGCCCACACGTAGCGGTCGTCGAATGCGAGTGCGCGCACTGTCCCGGGCAGGTCGTAGGCCTGCCAGTCATTGACCCGCACGTCGGCTGAGGCGAGGCCGGAGCCGGTCGCAACCCAGAGCACGCCGTCGTCGAGGCCGAGCGCGAGCACGCGATTCGACGGCAGGCCGCTGGCAGTGGTGATGCGGCTCCAGGTCGCCGAAGTCCGGTCGAAAGTGTAGATGCCGTAGTCGGTTGCGAAGAAGATGAACTCCGAGGCGAAGGCGTCGGTCGTTCCATCGAGGATAATCAACCGGTCACCGGTGCCTTGGGCAGTGACGGCGACCAGACAGAGGATGAGCGCGGTCAGTCTCAGTCCTGGATGAAGCCGGAGGGAATGTCCTCCTGCGGTTCGTCTCCGCAGGAGCGGAGGCGGGCCTTCTCCGGTGTCTTGTACCAGCCGGTCTGCCTGCGATCCGCGGCCATGGAGAAGACCTGGATTGCGGCCGGGCCGTCGACCGGGCAGCGGGATTCGCAGAGCCCGCAGCCGACACAGGCCGCCTCATTCACGAACGGCCGTCCGAGCGTCGTGCCCAGCAACGTCTCGTTGCGCGAGTCGATGGCATTGTACGGGCAGGCTTCATCGCAGACCAGGCAGGCGCGGTCCTGCTCCCAGGCGAGGCAGCGCGACCGGTCCACGACTGCGGTGCCGATGCGCGCATAGGTCTTCTCCTCAAGCGGCAGATTGCGGATTGCCCCGGTCGGGCAGACCTGCCCGCAGAGATTGCAGTTCTTCTCGCACGCGCCGACGCGCGGGACCAGACGGGGCGTCCAGAGTCCGTCGAATCCGGATTCGAGGATTGCCGGCTGGAGTCCGTTGGTCGGGCAGGCCTTCATGCACCGGCCGCAGCGGATACAGGCGTTGAGAAAGTCGGGTTCCGGTATGGAACCCGGGGGCCGCAGCAGCCGGCCCTGCAGGCGCGCGTGGACGACGGACCTTGCCAGCGGCGCCGCAACCAGGCCTGAGCCGAGCGCCACGAGGGCCTCGCGGCGGCCGACATCCAGGGACTGCGGCGCGAGCTTTGCTGCGTACCTGATGACGTGGTCCGGACAGGCCCGCAGGCAGGCCAGACAGCCGATGCACTCGGCCGCGTCGACCTTCCGGTGTTGCGAGTCGATTGCCCCGGTGGGACAGGCTTTCTCGCAGAGTCCGCAAGTCCGGCAGTCACCGCGGAACGAGAACTTGAGAAGGGAGAACTTGGATGCAAGACCGAGCAGGCCGCCGAGGGGACAAAGGTTGCGGCACCAGAAGCGCGGGGCAGCGAAGCCGAGCCCGAGGATGACGAGCAGTGTTGCGAGGGCGAGCATGGTCTCAGCAAAGACCGCCGGCCGTACGCTCGAAACCAGTCCGGCGAAGTGCGATGTGGTCGGATAGAAGACGAGCGCGAGTGAGCGCGAAAGGATGGCAAGCGGGTCGAAGAACCCAACGAACGAAGTGCCGGCAGCGGCCGCGGCGGCAAGGAAAACTAGCGTGAGGAACTTGCCGCGGCGCCACGCAGCGGCCGGCGGGCTCTTGCGCCTGAGCACGGCGTCGGCCAGGTCAATGGTTGTGCCGAGCGGGCAAACGAAGCCGCAGAAGAACCGACCGAAGAAGAGCGTACCTGCGACGACTGCGAGCGACAGCAGACCGGCGACAAGGAGTGTGCGGGTCGCAATCGAAGTGACGATGAACACCAGCGGGTCGAAGCGGAAGAAGACGTCGGTGAAGTCGGGCGACAGGCCGTAGCGGACACGGCCGAAGAGCAAGGCAAAGAGCAGGAGCAGAAAGAGCTGTATCAACCACCGCAGGGCGCGGACCCTGGTTTCGGATCTGGCCCTGCGGGGTGCGGCTTCCGCGTCCGTCTTCATACGGCCATCGTTGCGCGGCAGCCGCCGATCAGATCGTGACCTGTTTGATGTTCATCTTCGCGGTGTCGATTTCGCCCAGGCCCATTTCGGCGGCCGCGACGATGTGTTTCACGCCCTTGCCGGTAAACGACTTGTTGTACCACTGGGTGATCCCGACCGTGTACGAGTCTACCGCTACCGGGTCGACGCCGGCGATAGCCATGTTCAGACTGACGGTCTTGCCCGGCCCGCCCGGCCCGCCGCTGGTCAGTGCGCGGGTCGCGTCGATGATGGTCAGGTCCGGCCGGACGACCGAGGCGAGGTCGGCGATTGCCTGATGCAGGTTGACCTTGTGGAGCGCTCCGCGGTCCCAAATGACACCCATCAGCCCTTTCATGCCGAGGCTCACGCCGGTCGCGGAATGGGACTTGGCGGTCGGCAGGTTGATGAACTTGTCGGAATCAAGCAGGATCTTGGCGAGCTTGACCGACTTCAGTTCCTTGCCGTCGGGAATGGGCGTATCCACGAACTGGCGTTCCTTTGTAAGGGTAAGCAGGCTGACCTTTGCCTCGTCCACGACCGCCGTCTTGATGCCGCTCCGTTCCACGCAGAGAGCTGCCTCCTGGATGGTGTGGTCGAAGACCACTACCCGGGCCGCGCCGGCGGCGAGGCAGAGCCGGACGACCTGCCTGACCATATCTGCAGTCGTCGTCGCGCCGCAGTCGCTGTTGGCGGCGAAAGAGATGTTGGGCTTGATGCAGACCTTGTCTCCCGGCTTCACGAATTTGCCCATCCCGCCGAGCAGGTCGAGCGCTCCCTTGGCGAGCTTGGTTCGCTCGCCGCGCGCCACCGCGACTGCCGGACCGACGGCCTTCTCAGGTTCGGCGCCGAACAGCCTCCTGGGGAGCATCGCGGCAGCGGCGATTCCGAGGCCGGCCTTGATGAAGTCGCGTCGGTTCACCTGTGCCTCCTGCTAGATTGTGTCCCGGATCGCCGACGAGACGTTCCGGGCAAAGAGCTTGGCAACGTCCTGGCCGGCGGTCGACTTGTCCATGATATCGGCGCGGAAGTAGAACCGTCCGTCGCGGAACTCGACCCGGTAGGCGAACAGAAAGCTCTCGTCGGTGCGTGCTTCGACGCCGGGGTTGTCGCCGGACCACGGCACCTCGGTGCCGGCCGCAACTGCGGCGTAGACGTTCTTCGCGTTGGTGGTGTCGCCCATATCGAAGAGGCGGAGGTCGAGTTCGACCGCGGTGCCGCCAATGTCGCCGGTGAATTTCTGGAAGGCGCACTTGACGAAGTGGTTGTCCTCATAGGGAACGGCCTCGCCGTCGATTATCGCCTCGAGCTGGGTCCCGGTTTCGGCTATCTGCATGGCTGAGCTCCGGGTCCAGCCGCTGATTTCGTTGTCTCCGGGCACGAGCGTAGCTACATCGACCGGCTCGTTTGTCGAACTGGTGCAGGACAGGCAGAGCAGGGCGACAAAGAAGGTCGCTAGTTGCTTCATGGCGGCTGTTCCTAGTTGACTACCTGGACCTTGCGGACCTTGATGGCGCCGGCGTTGTTCAGTCGGAGGAGGTAGGTTCCGCCGGCCAGCCTCCGGCCGGCATGCCAGTTGACGCTGTGCCTGCCCCTGCTGAGCGTGCCGGCGAACAGACGCGCCCTGGTCCGGCCCAAGGGGTCAACGAGTTCGAGCGATACCGGCCCCGGGCGCGACACCCCGAACGTGACCGTGGCGCGGTCCCGTACCGGCTGGGGCGAGACCGCAAACAGCCCGTCTCCGGAAACCGGCCGGCCCGATTCGCCGACGCCGACGTTGTTCAGTTCAATGAGATTGATGTCGAGCGAGCCGAGGCTATAGGGCGGTTCGGCTGCAGTTGTTATCATGGGCGCGTCCAGCGCGGGCAGGCTGTGCAGAGCCCGCTCGGCGTTGATGACGTTCTGGCCCTGCTTGTCGCAGGCGACCGGGTCCCTGCTCATCAGCAGCACCTTGGGGTTGAAGTTGGGCGGCCCGCCCGGGCCGCCGGAGTAGAGCCCGAACAGGCCGTCGATGAAGAAGAGCTTCTGGATGTTGTTCGGCGTAATGACGTCGCGAATCTGCTGATTGAGAGACGGAACCGCCGGGCTGCAGCCGCTTGAGTGCTGGAGGCTGCCGGGGCTGTTGACCGAGCCGTAGTGGTTCTTCATGTTCAGGGTAACAACACCCTGGCTGTGGGTCTTGAGTACGGCGGCGTCAATCAGAAAGTCTGCCATCTGGGACAGGATCTTGCTGGGGTGCTGGGTAGAGCCGTAGACGTTGAAGGTAACGTCGTTGTCGTAGCCGACGCCGGACTCGTTGGTGCCGAAGCAGCGAACCGTATCCGGGTCGCTGCCGGTGTACTTCGTGTAGCCGGAGTTGGTCAGCTCGCTGTTGGTCCGGTCCCAGACGATGAGGTTGTTCTTCTTGAACGACGAACCGCCGACGTCCATCTGGGCAAGGCTGCTGCAGATACAGCGCACGACCGCCGGGTGAGTGGCAAGCTGGGAGTTGATGCAGTTGACCTTGATGCCGATGACCGAGGTCTCGGTGATGCCGGGGAAGAGTGATTTCCAGGCCTCGCCGACGTCATTCAGACCGGTCAGCGCCTTGATCGAAGCATCCACCATCACCTGCACGACCGGCTCATTGATGGTGCTCCCGGTGGTTGAGCCCTCGTGGAAGCACTGGACCACGTCGCTGGCGAGCAGCGCGGGCGGCAACCTCTGGTCCAGCGCGGACAAGAGCCCGGGTTTGACGACGAGCCCGAGCGCGCCGACCCCGACGTATTTCAGAAAATCACGTCTTGATACTTCTTTCAATGCTCCTCCTGATACGGAACAGGCTGGATGACGCCGGCCGGAATGTGGCACTCAAAGTCGCTATCATTATCCCGCATCCTCCCAACCCGGTCAAGCGCTGTCCGGCCATCGCTTGACCCGCGGCGGCCGTGCTCCTATAGTCTTGGAGTGAAAGAACGCGATATGCCCGGAGGTAGGCGCTAATGTTCGGAGTAGGCTGGCAGGAAATACTCCTCATTGTCCTCATCGTGCTGCTGCTGTTCGGGGCCAAGCGGATACCCGAGGTCATGCGCTCCATCGGCCGGGGCATGCGCGAGCTGAAGCAGGGCATGAAGGACATCGACACAAACGAACCCGAAAAGGACCACAAGGAAGACCAAGGGCCGAAGGCGGATTGAGTAAGAAGTGACCGAGTGCTCCAGTGCACGAGTGCACTAGTGCCGGCCCGGCAACGGACGCCGCTGACAGATGGCCGACACCTACCGTGACCTGAGAGCTTGGCAGAAGGCGTTCTCGCTCTGTCTCGAAGTCTACCGCGCGACGCGCTGCTTCCCCAAGGCCGAAGTCTACGGTTTCGCCTCGCAGATGCAGCGGGCCGCGGTTTCAATACCATCGAATATCGCCGAGGGATTCGGCCGGCGCACGACACCTGATTTCCTGCGCTCGCTCTACATTGCCTATGGCTCGACCTGCGAACTGCAGACACAGATCATGCTCGCAACCGAGCTTGGGTACCTCAAGCGCGACACGAGCGCGAGCCTGTTTCAATCTGCCGGCGACGTCGAGCGGCTGACCAAAGCGCTCATCCGTGCGCTGGAGAAGAAGCGCTCACAACCCTAGAGCCCTTGCGCGCTCCTGCTCCTCGCACTTGAGCGCTCGTGCACTTGAGAACTAGAGCACTCTCCTAATGACTTTCCTAGAACATCTCGAGGAACTCCGGAAGCGCATCTTCTACTCCCTGATCGCTCTGGGCGTGGCC
>JAFGRF010000037.1 GCA_016935295.1 Caldifarciminota bacterium
AAACCTGAACCCGGAACTCAGGCGGCCGGCTAGGCTACCGCAGCCTGTACAGCCGGAACTTCCGCGGAGTTCTGGTTTCTGCCACCAGGGTCCGTCCCGGAAACCTTGCCAGGAGCGCCTCGAATATCGTGAGCATCACCGTATTCTCCGCGCCGGGCGTTTCGGTCAGGCCCGCATACAGGGGCCGGTTCTTGGCCAGGACTGAGTCGAGCGGAATCGGTACGTTGAACTCGGCGATGTGGCGATAGTCGCGCCAGCCCCACGCGTAGCTCACGAGTTCGGACGTGCCCGCGTCGCATAGCAAGAGGGCGGACTCAGGTACATTGTCGAGCACCAGTCGCTGATAACCGGCCTGCACCGCGAGGTAGCGGTCGTGGCGAAGCTGGATGGCGACGCTCAAGAGCGCCATGCCCGCGACCGCTGCGTACTTGAGCCAGCCGAAGCGGAACCAACCGAGCAGCCGGTCCGCGACCAGGACGAACCCGATGATGAAGAACGGCAGCCCGGGCAGGAGATAGCGGAGCCCGAGGGTCAGACGGGCCGGCAGACTCGGCGCCTCGTAGGTATAGGAAAAGAAGCAGTAGAGGCCGAGCACAGCATAGGCCGGCAGGCCGAGGAGCAGGCGCTTTCCCCTGCCCGCGGCGAGCGGCGCGGCGAGCATCAACGGGTAGAGGAGCAGCAGCGCGGTTCCGTAGTACCGGGCGTTGTGAGGGAAGAACGCCGGGGAGAACTGCCCGGTCAGATACATCGGGAACGAGAAGGTTGAACCATACGCGTACGCGTTGTACGCGGCAATCAGGGCGGCCGGCGGCAGGATTCCGGCTACGAGCAGCAGGGCCGAGCGCAGCCGCCTGCCTCGCGGCCGCAACGCCAGCAGCAGGAATACCGGTACGAACACGGCATTTGAGTACCGCACCAGACAGGCGAGGCCGAGGACGAACCCGGAGGCGAAGAACCAGTTCCTGCCGCGCAGCAGGCAGTAGAACGAAGCGAGAACCAGGGTTGCGGCCAACAGGTCGCTCATCACCGTCCGCGACAAGAGCACGACTGCGGGGTAGAACAGGTAGAGCAGCGCCCACAAAGGGTCTGTGTCAGGGGAGAGGCGCGCGAGAATCAGGCGCGTCAAAGCGAACCCGGCGAGCGCCAGCAACAGACCGGAGACGAAAATTGCCCGCCACCCGAGCAAAGTGAACGAGGCGAGAAACAAAGAAGTCCCGGGCGGGTACTTGCTCACGAGCCGTCCGTTCGACTCGACCGTCATGTGCGGGGCAGGGATAGGCGAGCCCTCGTAGGAAAGGCGACCGGTTCGGGCCAGGAACGCCCCGGTCAGGTACGCATCCTCGTCGACGATGGCGGTCGTGCGCGGGTAGAGCGCCAGAAAAGTCAGCACATAGACCAGGCCGCCGGCAAAGAGGAGCCACTTCGTTTGGCCGGACCGGGGTTTCACGCGGCACGATGATAAGACCGCGAAGAACCAAGTCAAGGAGGCGTTGCTCGGCAACCCCGAATCCCAAATTCAACCGCCATGACACCAAGAGCACCAGGCACACCGCACGTTCCCGTCCGGAACCTCTTTGTGTCTTCGTGCCTTTGTGGTGAGGTTCTGGACCGGATTCCGATATTGAACCACAGAGCGTACAGAGAATCCGAGGGTGGAATCCGAGCGCGGTCTTCACCTGCTCTCTGCTCTCCGTGGCCTCTGGGGTTGTCTGGATGTCGGGATTGGGGTCCTCTATGCCTTGCCTTTTCCGGTCTCCAATCTACAATCTAGAATCTACAATGGCCTGCCGGGGTGGCGGAATTGGCAGACGCCAGGGACTTAAAATCCCTTGACCCGTAACGGGTCGTGCCGGTTCGACTCCGGCCCCCGGCATTCCTCATGTCGCCAGGCCGACGCTTGCGGTTCCTCGGCCCTGGTCCCAACGGGGACTCAACCACACAGGGGTTCGGACCCTCCCGTCCGGATCCTCCCTTCGTGTCTTTGTGCCTTTGTGGTAGACGCCTGTCGCGGTTCCAAGGCCCGGCCTCGCCCTTGACATTGCCTTCTCGGCGCGGAGAATCACGCAGCAAGATGAGCAGGACATCCCCAGAAGGAAATGCGGATGCCGACATCACGCTCGACCAGACCTACATTCCCTCGGACGACATCGTAGCCCGCGAAATCGAAGGCGAGCTGATCCTCGTCCCCGTGGTTGCCGGGGTCGGCGACATGGAGGACGAGCTCTACTCTCTCAACGACACCGGAAAGGACATCTGGTGCAGGCTCGACGGCAAGAAGACGCTGGCTGAGGTCGCAGAAGACCTGGCCGATGAATACGACTCCTCGCCAGGCGAGATCGAAACCGACGTAGTCGGGCTGGTTACAGAGTTGGTCCGCAGGAAAATGCTGCTCCTCGTCAAGTCGGATGCCTGAGCGGCCCGCAGTTCCGAGTCTCAAGCACTGCAGAGGGGGCGAGCGGCGTCTGTCGGGTACCGCACTCGTTGCTTTGATGCGGGCCGTCCTGGACAAGGGAGGGTGCTTCCGTTTCTGCGCACGAGGCTGGAGCATGTCGCCGTTCATCCTGGACGGCGACGTGATCACCATCGCGCCGCTCGCGCGAGACGGGCCGGGCATCGGTCAGATCGTGGCATTTGTCAATCCGGTCAACCGGCGGCTGGTTGTGCACAGGATTGTCGGCCGGCACGAGCTTTGCTTCCTCATCCAGGGCGACAACCTGCCGGAACGAGCCGTCACCCGGATTGACCGGGATAGTGTTCTCGGGCGGGTTGTCCGCGTCGAGCGGGGATGGAAGTGCATCTGGCTCGGACTCGGCCCGGAACGCTTCGCCATAGCGCTTCTATCCCGGCTCGGGTTGCTCATACCGGCCCGAGCGCGGGCTGGCACGCTGGTCCGTTTCCTCAAAAAGCGCCGGCACCAAGGAGCGTCCCAGACCAGGACCGTCGGAGTCCGCGACGCCTGATGACAACGGGTTTTGCCGAGCGGGTCCGGACCGACGTGCTGCCCCGACTGCCGCTTCAGGGAAGCATCGACGCCACCTACCGATGCAACAACAACTGCCGTCACTGCTGGGTGTGCCTTCCGGCAGCAGCCGCGGAGCGGGAGCAAGAACTGAGCTTGGATGAGATTCGGCGCATCGCCGACGAGGCGCAGTCCATGGGTTGCCGAGAGTGGTCGATCTCAGGCGGGGAGCCGATGCTGCGGCCGGACTTCCCGGAGATGTTCGACTACCTCACCCGCAGGGCCCGCAACTACACCCTCAACACCAATGGTACGCTTATCACTCCCGAAATCGCGCACCTGCTCACGCGCAAAGGGTGGAGGATGGTAGCCCTCTACGGTGCCACCGCTGAAGTGCACGACCACATCACCCGCACGCCGGGTTCGTTTGATGCCGTGATGCGGGGATTCCGGTATCTTCGGGAGGCCAAGGCCGGATTCACCGTCCAGCTCATTCCGATGC
>JAFGRF010000306.1 GCA_016935295.1 Caldifarciminota bacterium
CTGGCGCCGCTCTTGGTCGGCGTCAGGTATGACCGCCGCCACTGGTTTCTGGTGCTCGCCACCCTGGTGGTTCTTGGCGGCTACCTCTTGCTCCGCGCCGGGGCCGTGCCGGTGCTGGTTCCGTTCGACGCCCGGGCAAGCCTGACAAGCCGCCTCGCAGCCGCCGTGGATACATTCGGCCTGTACGTCCGCATGTTCTTCTGGCCATTCGCGCACCACGCCTGGTACCAGACGGGCGGCACGCCGCCCGTCCAGGTGCCGAACATCATCGCCGCCGTCCTGCTTGGCGCATCCGCCGTTTTCTTCGCTCTCAAGCGTCGGTTCGTGTCGACACTCTGGGGCTATGCCTGGTCCATTGCCTTCCTGCTGCCGGTCACGAGCGTCGCCACAATCGGCCCGACTGCGGCAGAACGGCTGCTGATGCTGCCCTCGGCCGGCCTCGTGATGGTCTTGGTGACCGCGCTGTCGCGTGTCCCGACAGTCCCTGCCGCGATACGCAGACTGACAGAGGCCGGGCTCGTCGTGGTCATCATGCTGCTCGGCGCAGACACGATGCTGCGCACGCCAGTCTGGCGGAACAACGAGACGCTCTTCACGGCCATGGTGCGTGAGGCGCCGACCGCACCCAGTGCGTATTCCTCACTCGCCGACGCAATCGTCGAACAGCGCCCGGACTCCGCGCTTGCGCTCTACGCACAAGCGCTGCGGCTCGACCCGGACTACGTCCACGCCCACCTGCACACCGCGATCATTCTCAGTGACAAGGGCAACCAGCGCGGCGCGATTGAACATTTGCGCGCCGCCCGGGCGCTGGTACCCAACTCGGACATGGTGCTGAACAACCTTGCGCTTGCGTTCCGGGATGCGGGCGAGATCGACAGCGCCCTCGCGACCATCGACCACGCCATTGCGGTGCAGCACGGCGGCTCGGCCGTTCTCCATCTCAACCGCGCCAGCGTCCTCATCTCGGCTGGAAGCACTGACGAGGCGGCCGAAGAGCTTGGTCGCGTGCTGGCCTTGGACAGCACGGTGCCTGGGGCGCGTTCCATGCTGGCCGGTGTGCTCAGGCAGCAGGGCCGATACGACAGCGCGATTGCAGTAATGCAGGCCGAAGTCAGATGCCGGCCGTCAGCCGAGAGCTTCACCTATCTGGGCGACCTGTTCATCAGTACCGGCGATTCGGTGCGCGCCGGTCAAAGCTACAACCAGGCGTTCCGCCTGGACCCGGCGTACGTGCCGGCGCTATACAACCGGTCGGTGCTGGCCGCCGCACGAGGCGACCCTGCTGCGGCCCGCATGTTGGCCGAGCGGGCGTACCAGTTGCGACCGGACATTGCGGAGGTCAGGGAGCTCTACTTCCAGCTGGTTCGGCTCCCCGGCCCATAGTCCCGGGCGATGGGCACCAGACCTCTAGCCGAAAGACTGAGCACCCGTACGGGCATGGCCGCGATCCTGGCTGCCGTCGTCCTTGCCTCGATCGCCATCTACCTTCCTGCAACGCGCTACGGGTTCGTCTGGGACGACACCGGGCTCATCACCAAGAACTCGCTGCTGGCCGGCTCCCGGCCGGCCGACATCTTCCTGCGCGGGTTCTGGGCCGGAGCCGGAGAGCAGATGGCCGGACCACACTTGCCACACTACCGCCCGCTGGTCACGCTGAGCTTCTGGCTGGACCTGAATGTCTCCCACACCAACCCGCACTGGTTCCACCTGGTCAACCTGATTCTCCACTCGCTGGCTGCGGCCGCGGTGACTCTCGTCCTGTGGGAATTGCTCCACTCGGGAATCTGGGCCCTGCTCGGCGGCCTGTTCTTTGCTGCCCACTCTTCGCACGTCGAATCGGTCGCGTTCATTTCGGGACGAACCGACATCATGCTGACCCTTTTCATTGCCATCTCAGCCTTCGCCCTGCTCCGTTCCTTCCGCAAGCACAACCGCTGGTGGTGGCTTGTGGTTCCGCCCGCTTTCGGTCTTGCGCTGCTCAGCAAGGAGACTGCCGTTGTCTTTCCCCTGCTCATCGCGCTTGCCCCTCTGTTGGTGGGTGCGAAGTATGACCGTCACTACTGGTTGCCGGTGCTGGCGAGCATGATAGTCCTCGCCGGCTACTTTCTCCTCCGCACCGCCGCGGTCCCGATTTCCATTCCGTTCGCACGAGAAGCTGGAATCTGGGGTCGGCTCGCGTCCATCGTGAACACGTTCGGCCTCTACGTCCGCATGTTCTTCTGGCCGTTCAAACACCAGGCCTGGTATCAAGCCAGCAACACGTCCCAGGTTTCGCCGCTCAACATGACGCTCGCCCTGCTGTTCGTCATTTCGGCCCCGCTTCTCGCTCTTCGCCGTCGGCTCGCGCCGGCACTCTGGGGCTATGCCTGGACCATCGCCTTCCTGCTGCCCGTGGTCAGCAGCCTCGTGCTGGGCCCGATCGCCGCGGAACGGCTGCTGTTTCTGCCCTCCGCCGGCATCGTGATGATCCTGATGACGGTGCTTGCCCGCATGGACGAGTCCCGGAGCCCCGCGCGACGAATAGCTGGCATCGGCGTAGCCGTGTTCATTGTGCTGCTCGGTGCCGACTCGATGCTGCGCACGCCGGTCTGGCGGAACAACGAGACGCTCTTCACGGCCATGGTCCGTGAGGCACCGACCGCGCCGAGCGCACTCTCCGGCCTGGCCGACGAGATTGCCGAAGCGCAGCCCGATTCCGCGCTCGCGCTCCACGAACACGCTCTACGCGTGAACCCGGACTACGCCCACGCCCACATGCAC
>JAFGRF010000307.1 GCA_016935295.1 Caldifarciminota bacterium
GCACGTCTCAAAGCACCGATCATTGCTCCCTTGAATTGAAGCTGCAATGCTCACTGCAATGCAGCCTGGGAGGCGACCCCTATATGTTAATTCCCGGGCCCCCGACCGAGCCTAACCAGGCGATAGTATGGCAGTTATGTCTGCTGGTTGCCTCACGCTATTTGCCCAGTTCTTTTCCGCCCTTCGGTCCTGCGTCCGACTGAACTGCCAGCCGGACAACGGAAGTTGCGTAGGCTCCGGCAGCGTCCTGCCGTTCTCCCAGACCGCTGCTTCAGCCAAGTCTGCGGGCATCTCGAACAAGCACAAAGGCCTACGCGAATGCCGCACCCGGTCGAGCAGGTCACGGGTCTCCTGGTCGAGCTCTATCTGGTTCATGGCAATCTCCTTTTTCGATTCACCTTATGGCTCTCTAATGTGTAATATCCATTTTTCGGCATTTCTGGTCAAAACGACATCACGTAAGTTACGCATTCCCTGTCCAGGGGTCGCGGGTGGGGCGTCCCCCCTCAAGTCCATGGTAGATTCCCATATGGAGTCAGGCCGGAGCTCTGTTCCGGCATACATCCATGCCTCGACCCAAGGCTCCTTTCCATGCTCCTCTCCGGGATAGACCCAAGGGTCAAAGCAGAGTTCGACCCAAGGTTCGGCTCAGGGTTCGGGTTATGGTTCGTGCCTGTGCTCGTGCCAGGGTTCGGGTGAGATTTCGCGCCGAAGCTCAGGTCACAGCCCAGGTTAGGGCTCGGGTCATGGCTCGGGCCGTTTCCCGGGTCATGCCTCCACTCCTGCATCGAGCCCGACATCGAAGCACCTCCGGGGTTTTGGCCGAACCGCGTCTGCGGCCCTCGGCTTCCGACTGACGACCGATGACTATGGACCAGCGACGAAGGACATGGCCGAGACTTGTCCTCCGTGGGTCTGCGTCCACTTGACTGGCATGTGCCCAAGGGTAAAATCCCGATCATGGAGGCGTGTAAGCCCGGCCCAGCGACTCCGAACCTCGGAACCCCGGGAAGTGCCGCGGTTCTACATCGTAGGTAGTACGCATCTAGCTGAGAGGAGGTCACAATGAGGAGAGTATCGCCGGAAGTCGCTCACATGCTCGCGCTCCCGCTAACCCCCAAGTCCATCGCCGACTACGCACGGCTCGAACTGATCGACCGAATTCAGTTGTCAAACGAGGACCTGGACGCCTACGCCCGCAAGTTCACTGGACTTGGATGGCGGTCAGTGCAGGACCTGCACGATGCCGTGGTGAAACACGTGCCGGAGATTGAGCTGGAGGAACGCCTCTCTCCCCCTATCAGCAAGGACACCGGCAAGCCGACCCGGTACACGCTCGCAGAGGTCTTCGAGACCCTGCTCGAGCGGGAAGAGCCGGACAAGAGCCCGTAGGAGGCAGGACTCGAGCGGGAAGGCGCGCAGCTAGTGAAGGTCCCCGACATGGAGACACGGCAAGGAAAAAGCATGGACAGCCACCAATTCATGGCTGCGGCAATGGCATCAGGCAAGAGGATGGTTACGCCACAGCCTCACGCTACAAGCTTCAAGCCCCAAACCGCAGGCTAGCGCAGGCTCCAGCCGGCCCGGCTGCGCTGCAAATCCCTCTACCCTGTCTGTGAGAACTGCGTCACGCGGTTGAGCCATCGGATGGCACCTGCCCGGGGCAGAGCACTTGAATGAAACGCGCGTCGGGCTGCCTGCGGAAGGATGAGAAAGAGCGGGGCCTTGCGGCCCCGCTTGTGCTTGTGCTTGAGTCTGCGCCGACTAGCGCAGCAGGACCGCCTTGGTGGTCAGGGAGCGGCCGTCCGTCTGCAGTCGGTACAGGTACAGTCCGTTGGCTACGGTCCGGCCCAGGTCGTCTTTGCCGTCCCAGGCCGAGAGATGCCGACCCGCCGGCATCGCTTCGTTGACCAGGGTCCGCACGCACCGACCTCCGGCGTCATAGACCCGGAGCCGCACCGGCCCGGGCTTGGGTAGTTGCCATGCTATGCGGGCCGCCCGCCTGCTCGGGTTCGGTGCGACCGCCACTGAGAGCTTTGTGACCGCTGTGCCCGCGTCAGTGCGGGGTTCGCTGACCCCGGTCGCAGCATCGGTGGTGTAGAGGATGGCGTGTTCCGGAACCAGTGGTGATGCACCCCGGTGGTAGCTGCCGTTGAACAGGCACTGGATGCCGATTGCCCGGCTTCCGTCCTGGAGCCCGACCGTGCTCGACGTGGTCTGGTTCGCGGTCATGTACTGGACAAGTATCGGGTTGTTTCCGTCTACTGCCGCCAGCGTGGTGTCGTAGAACACGAACTCGAACTTGTCCCGGATACTGCCGGAGTAGTAGCGGACGCTGTCGTACTCGACGATGAGGCGGTGGTTGGCCGTGTCGTGGTAGTAGTAGACGTAGCCGGCTCCGCCGCCGCCCGACACCGGGTAGAGGTCGTCCCAGTTGGCGCAGATTGCCGCCGGCGGAGCCGAGTTGCTAGGCAGGGCGGTGTTATCGTAGTCGCCCTGCGTGTAGTTGCCGCAGGCGATCCAGCCGTCGGCTGAGACCGAGAGATGCGAGTAGGTCTGACCGTAGTAGACCAGCGGCCCGAACCCGGCCGGGATGTTGATGGCCACGACAGCGTCGTTGTGTGCGAACGTGAGGCGCGTCCCGACATCGTTGACCTCGACCCAGTCATAGGTCGGACACTGGTCGTAGAGCGTATCGGTGTCGTCGTATGCCCAGTACAGTACCGGGGTCCGCGGTCCGTCCGGAATCGGGTCGGTCGCCCGCATCTCACCGACGACCACCGAGAATGGAATCGTCTTTGAATAGCCGCCGTCAGCCGTGACCAGAAGCGTACAAGGCACCGCGTACTCGCGAGGAATCGTGATGTCCGCGCTGACTACGAACGGATCTGCCCCGTTGGCGCCGAACGAGTCAAGCGGTATCGTACCGAAGCCGGCGACCGAATCGGGTACCGCGAACCGGCTGTCACCGGAGCGCAGCGTAGCCGACACGTTGTATCCATGGCCCAGTCCTGAGTTGTGCAGAGTCACGACCAGCTCCGCAATTTCGCCCGGGTCAATCCTGCTGTCGCCGTTGCCGCCGGGCGGCGAGTCATTCGCGGTCTGGCCTGCATACGCAAGCACCGGAGCGCCGACCGACAGGTTGATACCCGAAAGCCAGGCGGAGTCGTTCGCGTCGCGGCACTCGAGGTCGAACCTGAACGTGTAGGCGTTCGTACACGCGCCTGCGACTGAGAAGAGGAACCCGTTCTCGCCCGTGAACGCCGAATCGCCTGCTGGAATCGTGCCGAATGACCTTACCGAATCTGTAATCGTGACGTTCGCGTCCTGGGTCCGCAGCTTGCCCATGACCGTGCTCGCGGGCTGACTGCCCCAGTTCTTTACCCAGACCGGCAGTTTGACGTCCTCTCCCGGGTTTATGATGGAGTCGCCGTTGCCGCCCGGAGCCGAGTCGACGATGGTATGCCTGAGGTGCATGACGTAGGCCGTGTTCGGCGCAATCGTGATAGCCGAACCCAGGTACGGCTTGAGGTTCCGGCCGGTTACGGTCACCAACACCGTATCACCGGGCAGGGTCGCGTTGAGCGTGAACTGCACCTGACCCGCGGTGTTGGTATGACCGACGTGGTAGATCGTAGTGTCGACCTCCGACATCACGCAGACCAATGCCCCCTCCACCGGATCGTCGTCTGCTTTCACCGTCACGTTGAACGGATACGTGCCGACCAGCACGGTCGGCGGATGGGTTACGTCTAGTTGCCGCGGCACCGCTGACCAGACCCCGAGCTCCGGGTCGCCGAAGGTGTTGAACATGTAAAGTTCTTCCTCGGAGATGTTGTTCGGCAACGGATAGGCCTGCAGCATGAAGAGCTTGCCCCACTGTGTGCACTGGGCAAAGGTGTAGTGCAGGCTGTCGATATAGGACATGAACGTGCCGGCAGCCAGCGAGTCGTTGTATCCCGAGTAGCTTACCTCGGACGCCCCGAAGTAGGCGCACCCGCCCTTCTCTTCGCCGGCCTTGAGCCACGCCTCGGCATGGCAGTCCTCGGTTTCGTCGAAGTTGCCGGACAGGCAGGTCGGGCCGACCACCGCCGGTACCATCCGGCCATTGTCCAGGGCGTCCACGCTGGAATTGGTCCAGCTCGGCTCCACGTTGGCCCAGGCCGCGACGGCACCATGCCCACGATAGAGCATCCACGACCGCCCGAGATTCAGCGAGTCGGTCAGCCCCTCGGCCGTATTCAGGTCCCAGCGCTCAAACAGCGTATCGAACTGCACGAGCGGCTGGCCCATCGCGTAGTTCCTGATTCTGACGACCACGGTCCAGAACCGGGTGCCGCCTTCGTACCCGGCCACCGCACAGGCCTTCCCGAACCACGACGTGTCTTCCATGTACGGGTCGCACTCGTATTTGTACAGCTTGTTCAGCACGGCCTGGGCCTCGGCCGGAGTCCGCACCGAGACCCGCGCGATGGTCAGATCCGCCAGCAGGTCGTCGCCCTCCTGCAGCGAGTACTTCAGGTCCGAGGCGTCGGACTCCCCCGGCCAGTGACAGCAGCGGAGATAGTCCGGCGCGTCGCCGACGAGCAGCACATAGTCGGGCGGATTCGGCCAGTTGTTGTAGGCGTCCGCGATGTAGGCGTCGATATGGGCAGTGTCGTTGCCGCCGACCTCGGTGGTGGTCACGACCTTTGTTCGCCAGCCCTTCCGCTGCTTCCAGGCCGCGAACGGCGCAACCGCGCCGGCGAAGTCGTCGTTCGTGATGATCAAGTAGCTGCCGTCCTCCGCCGCCTTGAGTGGCCGGGCGGACTCGTAGTTGGCTATGAAGTCCCGATACAACGGCTCAAAGCTCCGGGAGATGTGCCGCCGCTGCCTGGTCTTCACGTTGACATTCGAGTATCCGTCAGAGCGCAGCTCGACCACGAGCCTGCGCGCGACCCGTAGCTCACCCGACACCGGATTGTACCGCACCGGCTGGACTACCAGCTGCACCAGCCGGAAATCCCGCATGATCATGGGCTCGCTGGCACGGGCGTTCTCGAGCGGAAACAGCTCGTCGGTCGCGTAGCGCTTCTCGTCAATCACGAAAGCCGGAGAAGGCCGGTCTTCGGGCTGCGGCGCCTGGGCCGGATACACGCTGTACCCGGGAAGCATGGCCTCGTCGGCCTCAAGCACCGAAACCTTGACTGCCTTGTCATCGGGAATCGCGATGAACCGCGCCGCCACCGGCAGTTGCGGAGCACCGATTTCGGTCAGCGCGCCTCCACCGCTCATGCCGAAGTCGAGCTTCTGGAATGTCCTGCCGTTCTCCCGCACGTCTTCGACGTACAGACCGCGGGCGTCGAACTCGACGATTGTCCTCTGTGAATTGGAACTGAGCACCCGGAACTCCGCAGCGTGCTCGCTTGCGCCCGGCTCGAACGGCACCCAGCGCCTGGCCAGAGCATTGCCCGCGACCAGCGCGAACACCGTAGACAATACGATCAGCTTCTTCATGGACGCCTCCTGTGGCAAACTCTTTCTAGACTCGCTCGACAAGCTGACACCTGTGCCCGAAATGCTACGCCGAGCTTCCGTCAAGTCAAGCCAACGCCGTCAGGGCCTGCCACACCCTGCCGGACGGCCAGGCCATGCGGCCGGCTTCTGGCGAAACGTAAACAGGAGGCCGCCACCGAACGAGCGCGCCGGTTCGTTCGCACCAGACAGGCAGGGCTGTGGCTGTGGTTGCCGGCCCGGCGCAGCAGGACAGCCCCCGTACTGCGTGCGGGCTGAACTAGTTTGACATCCGGGTGGTTGCGGCTAGCATCTGGAACCCGAAAGGAGCAACCTAATGGCCAAATGGGAATACAAATTCCTGCAGATTGACGTCAACCTCAGCCCGATTCTGAAGCTCGCCCGCTGGGGCGTCCAGGTTCCCGGCGAGAAGAAGATGCGCGAGACGATGGAGAACGTCGAGAAGTACGTCTGCGAACTCGGCGCCGAAGGCTGGGAGCTCGTCACCGTCATGAACGGCAGCGAGCATACCGGCATCATTACCCGCGCCATTCTGATCTTCAAGCGTCCGCTCGCCTCTTAGGTACGTCGGGACGTACAGCGCCCCGCGTTGTGCGGTCCGACTGAGCGGTGCAGTTCAACTGGCTCGACTACGTCCTGATCGCCATCGTCGCTACGGTCACGGCGGTGCAGTTCCTGCGCAGCACCAAGGACTTGTCCCGAATCCTGTACGAGACACTCTCCGTAGTCGGATCGGCCGTAGCCGCCACACGGCTGGTTCAGCCTCTGCAGAAACTGACCGGCTTGAGCACGCCCGTCCTCTTCGGCGTCAGCGGACTCCTGCTCATGGTCATCGGCATCATCCTGGCCGCATTCTTCAATCGCGTCGCGCCCTTCGGACTGGGTATCTTCAACTACCTGCTCGGCCTGGCGCTGGCCATCGCCTGCGGCTACGCATTCGGGCACCTCGCGTTGCGCACGGCCCACCTGGCCATCTCACCCCGCAACCTGCAGTTCGCCGAAGCGGTGCACCGGTCGCTGGTGGCGCGGGACCTGTTGTACTTCAAGACCGCCTTTGAGATACTCGTCTTCCTCCGCTTCGTCCGCTGGAAGGGAGTGTAGGCGTCGGCAAACGACGAATCCCGAATGACGATTGAAGCGCCAGGCCGGCCAATGCATCACGCGGCCCGCTCGGGTCAGGGACAAGAAAGCAGCAGGAGCACCAACAACGCCCCGAGGCGTCGCCGGAGGTCGCCCGGCTTGACCACACAGGTCACGATGCTACTATCTGGCACCCCAGCCTGACATGAAACACAGCGACAACAGACCCGACGATGAATGGAAGCGGACTCCTTAAGAGACTGAGGCAGGAGCTGGTGGGCCTCGACACCGAAGTTCCCACGCTGTCCGGCCAGCGAAGACGCTACGTCAGCCTCGACAACGCATCGAGCACCCCGACATTCCGTCCGATAGTAAGCAAAGTGGACGAGTTCCTGGGCTACTACGCCAACGTCCACCGCGGCTCCGGATTCAAGAGCCAGCTCGCGTCCTGGGCGTTCGAAACCGCCCGCCATGACGTGGCGCGGTTCGTCAAGGCCGACCTGAACGAGAAGACGGTCATCTTCACCAAGAACACCACCGAGTCGATAAACCGGCTGTCGCGGCTATACCCGTTCCGGCCTGACGGGGTCATCATCACCAGCACGATGGAGCACCACTCCAACGACCTGCCGTGGCGACGGGTCGCGAAAGTGGTCCACGTTGGGGTCAAGGCCGATGGTTCACTGGACGTGGATGACTACCTACGGAAGCTGAAGGAATACGCCGGCAAGGTCGACCTTGTTACCATGACCGGCGCATCGAACGTCTCCGGATGGGTAACGCCGTACCACTACCTCGCCCGGCTCGCTCACGAGGCCGGCGCCAAGTTCGTGCTGGATGCGGCCCAGCTCGCTCCGCACCGCCCTGTCGACATGAAGCCGAGCAGTGATCCCGAGCACATCGACTATCTCGCTTTCAGCGCGCACAAGATGTACGCGCCCTACGGCATCGGCGCCCTAGTCGGAGACCGGAAGCCCCTTCTCGCCGCTGACCCGGACATGGTCGGTGGCGGCGTCGTGGACATTGTGACAATCGAAGGCGCCTACTGGCGCGAACTGCCCGAGCGGGAAGAAGCCGGCACACCGGACATAGTCGGCGTTGTGGCTCTGGCTGCCGCCATCCGGCTGCTCGAGGCCGTCGGCTGGAGCGCAATCCAGGAGCATGAGGAACGGTTGGCACGCCGTCTGCTGACCCGCCTGGCCGAAGTCCCGGAAATGAAGATCTACGGCCAGAACGACCCCGTTGATGTCAGCGGCCGTCTCGGGGTGGTGGCGTTCAACGTCGGCAAGATTCCCTACGCACTGGTCGCCGCCATTCTCTCGTACGAACACGGTATCGGCGTGCGCACCGGCTGCTTCTGCGCTCACCCCTATATGCTCTGCCTGCTGGACGTCCAACCGCAGGAGGCAACAAAGGTCCGCGACGAGATTCTGAGCCGTGACCGCACCAACGTACCCGGCGCCGTGCGTGCGTCCGTCGGCCTCTACAACGACGAATCGGACATCGACGCGCTGGTCGAGGCGCTCAAGGTCGTCCAGCGCGGCGGGCACTCCGGGTCGTACGTGCTGTGCAAGGAGACCGGCAGCTACGTACCGACGGAACGTGACTGCTTCGAGTTCGATAGCCACTTCACGCTCACCCCTCACCTGCCGTCATGAGCCACGGCC
>JAFGRF010000308.1 GCA_016935295.1 Caldifarciminota bacterium
AACTCAGGTATATGGCTTGAGCTGCCACGCGGCTCCGCGCCCGGGGCACGCGCCGAAGCGCGCGAGTTCCCGGATGCGCATGCTCGTGGGGCCGGCGACGGCCCGGCTGCCCGGGTGTGGACCAGGTCTCTCTCGTCCTTCCTTGAGTTGCCTATCAGGGGCGAAGGTCGGGCTTCAGGGACCCGTGTCAGGATGCCGGACGTTGCTACTTGACAAGTGCATGATTTCCAATACGCTGCCAAGGTGACAGCTGGCTCGAGTTCGACGTGCAGACGGCGAGAGATGCCAGGATCGAAGCCGGTCACCGCACGACCCCGCCTATGATACTCTGCGACCCGAGGTTTCTGCAGAGCCGGGTCCGCCCTTCAGGGTTCCTTCAGGATCAATGACACTCGGTATCGGCCTGACGCTGGGCGTCCTGGCGATTGCCGTGCTCCTGTTCGTGACCGAGTGGCTGCGCGCAGACGTCATCGCCGTGGTCGTGGCGCTTGCACTACCCTGGCTGGGCCTGATCAGACCTGAGGACGCACTGGCCGGGCTGTCGAGCAATGCGGTGGTATCCATGCTCGCGGTCATGATGATGGGCTACGGCCTAGATCGTTCCGGCGTGACAGACTGGATTGTCAGGCCAATCATGCGGGTCGCCGCAAACAGCGAGCGGCGAACAGTCGCACTGGTGTCCGTAGCGGCCGGCCTGCTGTCGGCGTTCATGCAGAACATCGGGGCCACCGTGCTGTTCATACCGGCAGTCCTGCACATCTCTCGCAAGTCGCGGCTGCCTGCTTCCCGTCTTCTGATGCCGCTGGGCTTCGCCGCCATCCTTGGCGGTACGGTCAGCATGGTCGGTTCCGGTCCGCTGATCATCCTGAACGACCTGATGCGACAGAGCGACCAGCCCGCTTTCGGCCTCTTCACGGTAACGCCGCTCGGCCTGTCCCTGCTCGCCTGCGGCATCATCTACTTCCTGGTTGCCGGACGGATCGTTCTGCCCAAGAGACAGGCGCCGGCCGACGACGTCAATCACCAGCGGGACCTGGTCGATGCCTGGCAGTTGCCGACGACAATCCATGTCTTCCGAATCCCTGCCGAGAGCGGACTGGTCGGGCGCACCCGGGAGGAAGCCAGGGTGATGTCGGATTATGGGTTGAATCTCCTTGCCGTCGCGTCGGGCCGGGAGGTCGAGTATGCTCCGTGGCGACAGACGCGGTTTGTTGCCGGGCAGCGGATAGCCCTGCTGGGCGACGAGAACGCAGCAGTGCGTTTCGCTCGCGAAAACGACCTTGCGCCCAGCGACCAGGACCGCAAGCTCAGCGTTCTCCGCAGTTCCGAGCAGTCTGGGTTCGCCGAAGTGCTTGTGCCCCCGCGCTCGCCGGTCGTAGGCAGGAACCTTCGGGAGATCGCCCTGCGGAAAAACTGGATGGTAGAGCCGATACTGCTTGCGACCAGAGGTCGGGAATTCCGGGACGACTTCTCGGATCATCCCATCGAAGTCGGCGACACACTGGTCGTCCACGGCCGGTGGAACAGCATTCGTGACATGGCCGACCGCCGGAACTTCGTGCTGGTGACCGACACGCCTTCGAGCCCGCGCGGCAGCGGGCGCCCGGCCCTAGCGCTGCTCTGCTTCGTGGCTGCGGTCGGGCTGGCAATCGCCGGTTTCAGGCTTTCGCTCGCACTGCTCTCGGGCGCCATCGGGATGGTCCTGCTGCGGGTCGTCAGCATCGACGAAGCATACTCGGCAGTGGACTGGCGGACCATCTTTCTCATCGCGGGTCTGATTCCGCTCGGGATCGCGATGGAGCGAACCGGGGCAGCGGCCTTCGTCGCCGGCGGCATGATGAACATGCTCGGCAATGCCCCGCCGCTGCTTATCTTCGCCGCTGTCGGACTGCTGGCTACTCTCTTCTCGCTCTTCATGTCGAACGTCGCAGCCACGGTCCTGCTCGTCCCGCTCGTAATGGTCATCGGTGCCGAGGCGGGCATCGCCCCGCGAGCGCTGGCGCTGCTGGTCGGAGTGAGCGCGTCCAACTCGTTCGTCCTGCCCACCCACCAGGTGAACGCACTCCTGATGCCCCGTGGCGGCTACCGCAACGCCGACTACATGCGCGCAGGCAGCGTCATGAGCGTCCTGTTCCTAGTCGTGGCGGTCGCGGTCGTCTACCTTTTCTACAGATGATCAGGATTGCATGTTAGTCAAAGGAGGTCAGACGTGCTACTGCAGCACTTTTTCGTTGAGAAGATAGCCCATAGCTCGTACATCATCGTCGGGAGTCACAACTGCGCCGTGGTGGACCCCCGGCGCGATACAGACGTCTATTTGGAATGGGCCGGGAGTCGCGGCTTCGAGATAACCCACGTCCTCGAAACGCATCTCCACGCCGATTTCGTGTCCGGGCACCTCGACCTCGCCGAAGAGACAGGCGCCCGCATCTACGCGCCGCGAACTGGCAACTGCAGGTTCGAACACGAACCGGTGGCCGAAGGGGACGTGTTCGAAATCGACGACCTTCAGTTCCGGGTGCTGGATACCGCCGGGCATACTCCTGAGCACGTCAGCTATGTGGTCGTTGACCGCGCCCGGGGAACCGAACCCGTCGGCGTGTTCTGCGGCGACACCCTCTTCGTCGGGGACGTCGGCCGGCCCGACCTGTTTCCAGGACGCGCAGAGGAGCTCGCCGGGAAGCTGTTCGACAACCTGCATTCCAAGCTTCTCAAGCTGCCGGACTTCTGCGAGGTCTGGCCCGCCCACGGTGCCGGGTCGCTCTGCGGCCGGGCGATGGGCTCCAAGTGGCGCAGCACCATCGGATACGAACGCCTCTACAACTCGGCGCTGCAGACGCAGGACAGAGGCGAGTTCGTTAAGTCGCTGACCACCGAGATGCCCTCGACACCCGACCACTTCGCTCGTTGTTCCGACATCAACCGCAACGGACCGCGGTTGGTCCGCGAGTTGCCGGAGGTCCGTCCGATGTCGGCTTCCGAGTTCCGCCGGGCCGAGGACACAGGTGACTACCTGGTGCTCGACATCAGGCCCTACGACGCTTTCGGCGGGCAGCACGTTCCAGATTCGCGGCACATCGATTTCGGTGGCAACTTTGCGACCTTCGCGGGCTGGGTGATACCGCCCGAGAACCGTATCCTGCTGGTCGCTACGAATCGCGAGCAGGCGGAACAGGCCGTGGTCTGGTTGCGCCGGGTCGGACTGGACCGGACGACAGGCTTTCTGGATGGAGGAATGTTCTCGTGGGCGAAGGCCGGGCTGCCGACCCGACATCTCCCGCAGCTCTCGGCAAAGGAGGTCTACGAGATGACGGCGGGAGCCAAGCACATGGTGATTCTAGACGTCCGGTCGCCGACGGAGTTCCAATCCGGACACATCGACGGGGCAGTCAACATCCCGGCTCCGGATCTCAGGAACCGCTACGAGGAACTGGACTCGGAAGCCGATACCGTCATCACCTGTAGTACGGGACACCGATCGACGCTGGCTGCCAGCATCCTGCTGCAGCACGGATTCGCCAGGCTGCACAACATGGCGGGAGGGATGACCGGGTACAGCGCTGCCGGTCACGCTCCGGACTGCCCGGTCTGCTTCATACCTCACGGCCCCCAGTTTCTAGGCTGGAATGTCGGACAGAGTGTCAAGGCCGAGCTGCTGAAGGGGGGCGCGTGATGGAGTGGCTTGCGGCTCCGCGCTGGTCCCCCTACATCGTCGGCTTCGGCATCGGGGTCCTGAGCTGGCTGGCGTTCCTGCTCTCGGACAAGCCGATAGGGTGTTCGACCGCCTTCGCTCGAACCAGCGGTATGATCGAGAGAGCCGTGCGCGGCCGCAAGGTCGAGACGAAGCCGTACTACCGTGCGTTTCCTCCGGGCGTCGACTGGGAGTGGATGCTCGTCCTCGGCATTGTCATCGGGTCGCTGGTTTCCTCGCTTCTCTCCAGGTCGTTCCGATTCATGTGGGTGCCGGGGCTCTGGGCTGCGGCGTTCGGAAACACCCCGGCGGCGAGGATGGCGGTCGCGCTGTTCGGAGGAGTCTGCATGGGCTTCGGCTCGCGATGGGCGGGCGGCTGCACCAGCGGACACGGCATCAGCGGCACGCTTCAGCTCGCACTCAGTTCCTGGATAGCCTCCATCTGCTTCTTTGCTGGAGGCATCGCCACGGCCTTCTTCATCTTCCGTGTTCTTGGGGGCTAGGAGGAGACATGCTGAACCGACTCCACTCCCGCAAGAAGATACAGCTGGTCCTGGGTCTCGTCACCGGCATGATGTTCGGATTCCTGCTGCAGAAGGGCGGCGCTACTGACTATGACGTAATTCTCGGACAGCTTCTTCTGAGGGATTTCACGGTTGTCAAGATAATGCTCTCGGCCGTCGTCGTCGGCACGCTCGGCGTGCATCTGCTGCGCAGCCTGGGGCTGGCACGACTCCATCCCAAGCCCGGCTCGCTGGGTATGTCAGCACTCGGCGGACTCCTCTTCGGAGTCGGCTTCGGCACACTCGGCTACTGCCCAGGGACAGTGGCAGGCGCCGTCGGCAACGGATACCTTGACGCCATTCTCGGAGGAGTCGTCGGTATCCTGATCGGGACGGGCGTCTTTGCGGCTCTGTTCCCCAAGATGAGGCGGCCGGTGCTGCAACTGGGCGACTTTGGGGAGACCACGATACCACAACTGCTCGGAGTCAATCCCTGGGTAGTCGTGGTGCCGGCAGCGGCCGGGATTGCTGCACTGCTGCTCTGGATGCATAAGGCCGGGATCTAGGAGGTCACGTGATGCTGGGACCAACGGTTGTCAGAGTCCCGGGCCACACGTCCGCAGTGATCGCCCCGGCCGGTGTCGCAATTCTCGCCTGGCGATCCTGCCTGGCGTCATCCGGCTGGTATACCGGGAGTTTTCGAGACTCAGGCACCGCCATGTCTGGCGGGAAAGGGAGAGAATTCCCCACCAGCTTGGCTCCTACCTGCTGCTCGGGCTCGAGTTTTTCATTGCCGCCGATTTCATCGTGACGATCGTGGATCCGGCCTTGATCGAGCCAGCCATCCTCGACGGCATTGTACTCATCCCGATTCTCATCAGCTTCCTCCCGGACTGCGAGATGAGATACTGGTATTAGGACCAGGGTGAAGTCGATTCGGGATAGAAAGGCACTGCCGCAAGCACCGGTCCGCACGCGTGGGAGTCTCAAGGTGAAGGCAGTTGGTGCATATCTGCCGGCGTAGCCTGGAGTCCCGACTCTAACCGAACAGAGCCGAGTCTCTTCAACCGAGGTGCGGCGGAGCAGTCCGGGCGCGGAGCCGTTGCCCTGCCGCATGTCTACAGCCCTGCGGTTCCTGCAGGATTGGTCGGTATCGATCAGACGAAAGTAGACACAGGGTGCTTGAAGGCGGTTCGGACGTGGACGAAGTCTACGGCTTCGCGCT
>JAFGRF010000038.1 GCA_016935295.1 Caldifarciminota bacterium
AGCGACTGGCTCGGGTCTCGACCGGTCCGGTAGGAGCGCTCTGTTTTGTGCCGCCGCAGGGCAAGCTCTACGTCGCCAGTCTGGATGCCGACTCCGTCATCGTGGTAGACTGCGCCACGAACCAGGTCACATCAGCAATCCACACTGCCGGTATTGTGCCGGTTATGCAGTACAACGCTCAGAACGACCGGCTCTACTGCGGCGGCGACCAGATATCCATCATCGACTGTGTAGCGGACTCGGCGGTGGGCACGATTCCCGTGGCGGCCTTGTCCTTCGGCTACGATTCGGCCAGCAACAAGCTGTACGTCGGCGGAAGCGGGCCGCTGGCGGTGATTGACTGCACCACGGATAGCGTGGTTTCCACGCTGCCCGAAGTCGGTTCGGCTATCGCGCTCTGCCTGAACCCGACCGCCGCGAAGGTCTATGCCGCCACCATTGACACGCTGTTCGCTATTCAGACCGACGGCGACAGCGTTGTGGCCCGGCTTCCGTTCGACAGCCTCGGCCCGCTCTTGGCCTGTGACGCGCAACGGAACCGCATCTACTGCGCGGGTTCCGACCGTGACTGGGGCATCCTGTCAAGCATCGATTGCACGGCGGACACGGTCCTGGAGACTACCATCACCTACTATCCCTTGACCTTCCTGGCCTGCAACAGCGCGCGGGACATGCTATACGTCTTCCTCAGGCGTGCCTACGACGAGGTCTTCATGTATGACGCCACGAACGGACAGATGCTAACAAGCGTCAGGGTGGACGGCATCCCGCCAGGCGGCGGCTGGTGCCCGGCCCTCGACCGGCTGTATTGCTTCCCGCTGGTCAACTACCAGAATCTCGGCTACAGCTGCTGCCTGTTCTCGGCGATTGATGGCACGGGCGACAGCATCGCGGGAATAGTGCCGCTGACGGTGAAAGCGGAGCACATCGTGCTGGATACCGTCCACAACCGGCTGTACTTCACATACGGTTCGTCGGCGTGCGGCTGCGTCGGCGTAGTCGATTGCGCACAGAATACCGTCACGTCCTATGAGTACGGAGGCGCAAGTCCGTATGCGGTCTGCTACAATCCCAACAACAACCGGCTCTACTGGCGGTCAGGCGGCAGCGCCATCACGGTTTACGACTGCGCTACGAACACCAGCATCAAGAAGATAACCGCGAGTGGCGACGTCCGCATGATGCGACTCAACCTTGGTTTGAACAAGCTCTACGTGCTATCCTGGAACCATCGGTCGATAGTAGACGTTGTCGACTGCGACGGTGATAGCGTCATCCAGGTGATCGGGACCCCATACGATCTCTTCCAGGAACTGCTGCTTGTGCCTGAAGACAATACGCTCTGGTGTCTGGGCGTCCGTGCGGTGGCAGTCGTAGACTGCCTGGGCGACAGCATGATCTACTCCGCGGCGGATACGCTCGGGACTATTGATGATGCTTGTGCCTGTCCGGAGGACCGTAGGTTGTACACGGCCGGCGTGACAGCGAAGCTGTGGAGCATCAACATGGACAAGCCCGGCGAGCGCGACACCCTGCACTACTGGATACCCGGCGGTGGGGGTATGCGATTCGTGAGCATACCGTCAGCGCACAAGGCCTATTGGGCAGTGAACAACGGCGGGGTCAGCACGCACCTGTTTTCAATCGATACTAGGACCAACACTCTTGTGGATTCATGCTGGGTGAATCGAACGATAGCCGGCATGTGCCTGGATCATACTGGGAACTTCGTCTACTGCGCTGTTCCTTATGACACACTGGTCATAGTCATTGACCCACAGGTAGACAGTGTAGTCGCTACGGTCGGACTGCCACCAATCATGGTCGCCGAGAAGAATCCCCTCGTAGCGAGCCGGGCCTCAAACCGCATCTACCTGGAGCAGATCGACGGGTACATATACGGGAACGAGATTCCCGTGATACGCGACAGCATGCTGATTGGCGTGGAAGAGCCAGCGCCGGCTAGCCCTTCGCGCTCTGCCTGTCCGACCGTCGTTCGGCGCGCGACGCCAATACGTGTCTTGGCGGCAAGCGAGCTGTGGGACGCGACCGGACGCAGGGTGGCAGCGCTGAGTGTCGGGCTGAACGATATCAGCCATCTGGCGTCGGGGGTGTACTTCCTCAGGGGACCGGGGACCGAAGACCGAGGATCGAGCACCGCAGTCCGGAAAGTGGTGATTGCGGAATGATGGAGAAGAAGTGGCGTGAGAGGAGGCTCTACATGACTTGACCGGTCGCCAGTGCCGGCCGGCAACACAATTGGGCAGCCCTGGCACCTCGCGAGTAGTCAGGTTAGGACTTACGTCCTATTGCTGCCCGCTGAAGTCTAGCAGCACTGGGAGCTTCAGTCAAACCGTTCCAACTCGCGGATTCTGATTGAGGAGTTCGAACTCCAAGGAGTACTGTACGTGAAAAGGACAAGAACAACGCTGTTCGCCACGCTCATACTGTGCTTGGCGGCAAGCGTGGCACTCGGGCGCAAGGTCTGGTACTGGACTCTTCCGTACCTCATAGTTCCAGATGACCCGAGGTCTATTCAGGAATACTACCTGACCGGAGACAACGGTTCACATGCCGTTGCGATGACGAAGTACGACGGGAACTCAAAAGTGTGGACCAGCATCTTGACGCAGCGATGGATCAACACTACTTGGGACCCGTACGGAGAGTACATCGGTGCGCTTCAGGCCTACGAGTACAAGGACGTCGGGGACGACTGGCATCGGTGGAACCACGATGAGTTGGGCTGGCCCTTCGCACCGGATACATCGCCGGTCTACCGAGCGGTGAACTGCCACGTGGCGAACAATCCACTACATAAGGTGTACACCTGGGGCAGGCCCAGTCGAGGCGATCCCTGGTATTCAGCCGGATTCGGTGTTCCCACTGACGACCGTCCGGTCAGCTATCAAGGAAGCGCCTTCTGGGATCCCGTTCACGATTTCTCTGATGGCCTAAACGACTCGATGGCCAAGGATATGGGCGTCGCGGTCGCGTTGTTCAAGGGGCCCAATGACGCCGCGAGGGCGCGCGGGGTAGCAGCTTGGGTCTCGCGTCATATGGGTTACATAGAACTGAGGCGTGCTATCACCACCGATGGAGGGGCGAATTGGCCCTCAGGTGACACGCACTTCATCGTGCGCATCGACACGGTGCAGAAAGACACATGGTGGCGGCGCCCGTCGCTAGCAACGGACGACTTGAGCGGCGACTCGAATGTGTACCTCGCCTACGAGTCTACTTGGACAAACGGACAGGCCGTTAGCAGGATCGTCTTCAGGAGGTCCACCGACTGGGGCAGATACTGGAGTCAGTACGTAACCGCGATGGGCCTCGGAGAAGGACCCTGCGTTGCCGCTGTCGGGCACTTCGTGTTCGTCAGTTGGTCGAGGAACATCGGCGGCGACAAGAGGCGGATCTTGTACCGCCACTCGACAGACTGCGGCGTCACTTGGGTACAGGGCTACAATCACCCGGACACGGTGCCGTTTGACGTCCGTACCCAGAACTGCAGGTATGATTTCAACAACGTCGCGGCAGTGCCTCTGCCCGACTCGCAGAAGGGAGTCCTTGTCGTCGCCCGAGTGCGGTTTCCTTTCAACGGCGTTGACTCAACCCGCTGGTGGACGACACGAGGGATGTTCGCGCGCTTCGGTTCCGGCACCGTGTATTGGCAGAAGCTCATGCCTCTCTGCACGGATTTTGTGCACAACGTGCTGATCGACCCCCTGAATCCTTCGATCGCCGCCATCACGGCCGACGGCCTGGGGAACTTGCCTCCTCCCGTAGAGTCGGCGGATGCCGTAGCGACTTGCGTCATGAGTACGCCTGCCTTCTACAGGCAACCTCTAGGGTACGGCCACCACATACGGAAGGCCAACGGCTACTACGCGGACCGCTCCTACGACCCCGCGCCCGGCGCGAACACGGCGCGGCTGCTGGCCTTGGAGGCAGATGGTACCAAGCACTACGGCTGTGCCAGTTGGCCGTACATCGCCACCGGACAGGTTTTCGACGGCGTGCCCATCTACGACTTCGGCGCGACCGGGAAGATGCCGGTGCTGGCACCGGACGCGGACGGCTTCCGTTGGGTAGCCTACGTTGAGCGGGACACGCTCTGGTGCCGCCATGGCTATGGCGACCCGGCGGTGGTATACGCTGGTTCCAACTCGGCGGTCCCGGGGCAGCCATCGATGGTCAGTTACCCCGATCAGGCGAGTAGTTGCTACGTAAGTGCTGTAGCATTCGCAGTTTACGACACCAGCGCGGGCACGTCTCAGATCCTCTTTGCCCGCGTCTGCACGTCAGACGTGGTCTTGGATACCATCGAGAGCGTTGCCGATCTCAAGGACAGCCTGCCCTGCATCAACGTGTACGGCGATACGCTGCTGGTCACGTGGCAGCACGGTACCGACTCGGTGCTTGCATCAATGCTCTGCGATTATGGGCCGGGTACTTCGGGCCGGCCGCCGGCGTGGACCAGCCCCAACCTCGTGACCGCGAACGGCTATCACGCCATGTCCCGGTTCGATGACAACGGTACAGTGCTGAATGTAACCTGGGTCCGCAACAATGGCAGCAACTACGCGATCCAGCGGGCCACCTGCGACCTGGCGACGACCGCGTTCGG